>DASSIS010000020.1:0-3236 GCA_035691665.1 Gammaproteobacteria bacterium
GGTGCTGGATGCCTGCAAGCAGTTGGAGCGGGAAGGTTTCGAGGTCACCTGGCTCAAGCCCGATGCGGACGGCCTCATCCAGCCGGAGGCGGTGCGCGCGGCGCTTAAGTCCGACACGGTGCTGGTCTCCATCATGCAGGCCAACAACGAGCTCGGCACGGTGAACGACATCGCCGCCATCGGCCGCCTGCTCAAGGGCCACGGCGCGCGCTTCCACGTGGACGCGGCCCAGAGCGCCGGCAAGCTGCCCATCGACCTCGCAGGGCTGGACGTGGACCTCATGTCCTTCGCCGCCCACAAGGTCTACGGCCCCAAGGGCATCGGCGCGCTCTACGTGCGGCGCGAACCCCGGGTGAACCTGGAGCCGCTGATCCACGGCGGCGGCCATGAGCAGGGCATGCGCTCCGGCACCCTCGCCACCCACCAGATCGTGGGCATGGGGGAGGCTTTCCGCCTGGCGCGGGAACACTTGCCCGAGGAGGCGCTGCGCTTGACCGCCTTGCGCGAGCGCCTGTGGCAGGGCTTGAAGCGCATCGAGGGCGTGATCCTCAACGGCCATCCCAGCCAGCGCCTGCCCGGCGTCCTGAACCTGAGTTTCCCAGGCGTGGAAGGGGAGAGCCTGCTCTACGCCTGCGAGGCCCTGGCGGTGTCCAGCGGCTCCGCCTGCAACTCCGCGAGCCAGGAGCCTTCCTACGTACTGCGCGCCTTGGGGCGCGACGATCAGCTCGCGGGCGCCAGCCTGCGCTTCAGTCTCGGCCGCTACACCACCGAGGCGGAGGTGGATGAGGCCGTCGAGATCGTCACCCGCGAATACCGGCGGCTCTCAACCCTGGCGGCTTGACTAAAAATGGCCCTTTTGCCCTCTGGCGGTGTTAAAAATGTCCTCGGCATGCTCATGTACTGGCATGTACACTCCGCTGCCTCGGACATTTTTGCCTACCCAGAGGGCAAAATTGCTCATTTTTAGCCGCAGCTATGGGAACCGACCTCATAAATTATTCGGATTTGGTGTGGGAGCATTTCCGCGCTCCCCGCAACATCGGCGCTTTCCCGGCGGGCACGCCGCAGGTGTTCGAGGGCCGTGCCGGCAGCCTGCGTGCGGGCCGAGAGATCACCCTGTCCTTGCGCCTCACGGCGGAGGGGCGGGTGGCGGAATGCCGCTACCGGGTCTACGGTTGCCCCGCAACCATCGCCCTGTGCTCCATCCTGAGCGAAAGGCTCCCGGGGCAAGGTGCGGAAGCGCTCGCGGGCTTCAGCGGTCTCGCGCTCACGGAGGAATTCGAGCTCCCGCCCGCCAAGCGGGCCGCGGGGCTGGTGCTGGAGGACGCCCTGAAGGCGGCGCTGGCGCGGTACAATATGACATCCGGGCTCAAGACAGCCTGAGGAGCGAGCGAAGACCATGGCCATCACCCTCACCGCCACCGCCGCCGAGCGGGTCAAGCACCACCTGCACCAGCAGGGGAAGGCGGTGGGCCTGCGCCTGGGCGTCAAGAAGACCGGCTGCTCCGGCTTCGCCTACGTGGTGGACTACGCCGAGGGCCAGACGTCCGAGGACGTGGTGTTCGAGGACCACGGGGTGAAGGTGGTGGTGAGCCGCGAGAACCTCCCCTACCTGGACGGCACCCAAGTGGACTACGTGCGCCAGGGTCTGAACGAGTCCTTCAAGTTCCACAACCCCAACGTGAAAGACGAATGCGGGTGTGGGGAAAGCTTCACTGTCTGAACGGGTTTCCGCGCAAAAACCCTGTCTAATCGCCTGATTTCATTGCTTGAACCGGCCCTAAGCCGGTAAAATCCACCGTCTTGAAATCGCCGGAAGTCCCGGGCCCCTGAGGGCTCCAGGGCGGGCTGACCCGCCTTGCGCGTCTCCGGCTCCCATCCACCCGTGTCCGGAGATGTATTTCGTGGCTATCGAACGCACCCTGTCCATCGTCAAACCCGACGGCGTCGCCAAGAACCTGATCGGCGAGGTCTACACCCGCTTCGAGAAGGCCGGCCTCAAGGTCGTGGCGGCCCGCATGCTGCAGCTGTCCCGCGCCCAGGCCGAGGGCTTCTACGCCGTGCACCGCGAGCGTCCCTTCTTCAAGCCGCTGGTGGAGTTCATGATCTCAGGTCCCGTGATGGTGCAGGTGCTGGAAGGCGAGGGCGCCATCAAGAAGAACCGCGACATCATGGGCGCCACCGACCCCAAGAAGGCGGACAAGGGCACCATCCGCGGCGACTTCGCCCAGACTGTCGACGAGAACATGGTGCACGGCTCCGACGCGCCCGAGACCGCGCGCCAGGAGATCGCCTACTTCTTCTCCGACCTCGACATCGCCGCGCGCACGCGCTGAAGAGCGATGCCAGGCGCAGCCGACAAGATCAACCTCCTGGGCCTGGACCGCCAGGCCCTGGAGGCGTTCTTCGTCCAGCAGGGCGAGAAGCCCTTCCGCGCCCGCCAGGTGATGAAGTGGATGTACCACCGCGGCGTCGCCGACTTCGCGGCCATGACCGACCTCGGCAAGGGCCTGCGCGAGAAGCTCGCCCAGGCGGCCGAGATCCGCGTGCCCGAGGTGCTCACCGAGCAGCTCTCGGAAGACGGCACCCGGAAATGGTTGCTGAAGATGGACTCCGCCAACAACATCGAGACGGTGCTGATCCCGGACGACGAGCGCGGCACCCTGTGCATCTCCTCCCAGGTGGGCTGCGCCATGGACTGCAGCTTCTGCGCCACCGGCAAGCAGGGCTTCAACCGCAACCTCACCGCCGCCGAGATCATCGGCCAGGTGTGGATGGCGAACCGGCAGCTGGGCGCCAAGCCCGGCTCCGAGCGCATGATCACCAACGTGGTGTTCATGGGCATGGGCGAGCCGCTCGCCAACTACAAGCACGTGGTGACCGCCCTCAACGTGCTGGTGGACGACTTCGGTTACGGCCTGTCCAAGCGGCGCGTCACCGTGAGCACCTCCGGGCTCGTGCCCAACATGTACAAGCTGGCTGAGGATTGCGACGTGGCGCTGGCGGTGTCGCTGCACGCACCGGACGACGCGCTGCGGGACGTGCTGGTGCCCATCAACAAGGTGCACCCCATCGCCGAGCTGATGCAGGCCTGCCGCGATTACGTGGCGGCCAAGGATCACCGGCACATCGAGGTGACTTTCGAATACGTGATGCTGGCGGGCGTGAACGACAGCCTGGAGCATGCCCGGCGTTTGGCGGACGCGGTCAAGGGCGTGCCCTGCAAGATAAACCTG
>DASSIS010000021.1:0-3235 GCA_035691665.1 Gammaproteobacteria bacterium
GATAGTCGGCGGCGGCGTGGTGGGTGCCGCGCTCGCCTGCGCCCTCAAGGACAGTTCTCTTTCCATCGCGCTCCTGGACGCCCAAGCGCCAGCGGTCTTCGATCCCATCACCGAAGTCGACCTGCGTGTCTTCGCGCTCTCCCGTGCCTCGCGGCGCATCCTCGAGTCCGTGGGGGCCTGGGAGGCCATCGCCGCGGCGCGCGTCTCCCCCTACCGGGACATGCACGTGTGGGACGCCCGGGGCGAGGGCAGCATCCATTTCGACAGCGCCGAGTTGGGTGAGCCGGAGTTGGGTTACATCGTAGAGAACCGGCTGCTGCAGCACGCCCTGTGGGCAGAGCTCCAGGATCGGCCCCGGGTGACGCTGCTCGCCCCCGCCCAGCCGGAGGCGCTCAGCGTCACGGATGAAGCGGTGACCTTGAGCGTGAGCGGCGCACGGCGGCTGAAAGCGCGGCTCGTGGTGGCGGCGGACGGCGCCGGCTCCAAGACCCGCGCCATGGCCGGGATCGACACGGAGGATGCGCCCTACGGACAGCGGGCGGTGGTAGCTCACGTGCAGACGGAGTTCCCGCACCGGGAGACCGCCTGGCAGCGCTTCCTGCCCACGGGGCCTTTGGCCTTCCTGCCTCTCAAGGATGGGCGCGTGTCCATCGTATGGTCCGCGGATGAGGCGGAAGCGGCGCGCCTCCTGGCGCTGGATGACGCTGCCTTCTGTGCCGCGCTCACGGAGGCGAGCGCCGCGCGCTTAGGCGCCGTGCGCGCTGCTACCCAGCGGGTGGCTTTCCCGCTGCAGCGGCTGCACGCCAAGGAGTACGTGCACCCTCGCTTCGCGCTGGCGGGCGATGCGGCACATGCTGTGCACCCCTTGGCGGGGCAGGGCGTGAACCTGGGATTGCTGGATGCGGCCGCGCTCGCGGAAGTGATCTCGGCGGCCGCGCGCCGCGGGCGCGACATCGGCGACATGGGCGTGCTCCGGCGCTACGAACGCTGGCGCAAAGGCGACAATCTCTCCATGATCTTCGCGCTAGACGGCTTTAAACGGCTTTTCAGCAACGAAAATGCACCACTTGCACAGCTACGCAACGCCGGATTACGCGCTGTAGACCGTTTTACGCCGCTTAAACACGCATTTATGCGCCGTGCCATGGGTTTGAGCGGTGATTTGCCGGATTTGGCGCGCTGAAATGCGCGTTTTGAGTGCCTGCAGAGACAAAAAACCCGACTTGATGTCGGGTTTTTTGTAGGACGACGCTGACGTGCTCACTTCTTTTCGTTGAGCAGTTTGTTCACCTTCGTCGCGCAGATGAAGTCGTTCTCGGAGAGCCCGCCGATGGCGTGGGTGGTGTAGCGCACCAGGCAGTGGTTGAAGCCCACTTCCAGGTCCGGATGGTGGCCTTCCTGCTGGGCGATCCAGGCCACCGCGTTCACGAAGAACATGGTCCCCTGGAAACCCTTGAACTTGAAGTCACGGCGGATCTCCTTGGCGTCGGAGCTGAGTTCCCAGCCCTTGGCCCAGTTGTCCAGGTATCGCTCGGATTCTTCGCGGGTGAGGGGGCTGATGCCACCCTCGCAGGGGACGCAGTGCTTCTCAGACAGATCCGTCATGTTTTCCTCTTTTTGGAACGTCTATTTTGCCCCGAATACTGCGTTGCGACCGCCCTCGCAATCCTCACGTACACTCAGAGTACGCTCCGGTTGCTCGGGCGTCCGCACCTTGTCTCGGGGCAAAATAATCGTTCCCTGGGTTGGTCAAATCCTCAGGCCCAAGAAACCTTCTTTTCCGCGGGAGGAAAAGTAGGGGCATGCATCCCTAAGCGTTGCGCCTCGGCAATCAGCGCGAACAGGTCCTGGTGGGCCAGCTTGAACATGTCTTCCAGGCTGTCGATGATGAAGTACACGCTCTGGAAGATGTCGATGCGATAGGGCGTGCGCAGGGCCTCGATGGGATCGAAGGGCTTGCGGATCGGCTTGTCGCTGTCGAGGGAATAGGGGGTCTCGCCGTAGGAGGAGACGATGCCGGCGCCGTAGGTGCGCAGGCCCTTCCGGGTGTTGATGAGGCCGAACTCCACCGTGAACCAGTAGAGCCGCGCCAGCTTCACGTGGTCTTCCTTGCGGGCGCGCACGCCGGCCTTGCCGTAGGCGTGGGTGAACTCGGCGAAGCGCGGGTCGGTGAGCAGCGGGGTGTGGCCGAAGATCTCGTGGAAGATGTCCGGCTCCTGCAGGTAGTCCATGTCCTCGCGGCTGCGGATGAAGGAGGCCGCCGGGAACTTCTTGTCGGCGAGCAGGGCGAAGAAGTCGCCGAAGGGGATGAGCGCCGGCACCGGCGCCACTTCCCAGCCGGTGTGTTTCCTCAGCACCGCCGAGACTTCCGCGCACTGGGGGATGCGGTCGGTGGGGAACTTCATGAGGTCGAGGGCCGCGAGGTATTCGGGGCAGGCGTACTTCTCGACGATGGGCCGCTGGCGGGTGATGAGGTCATGCCACACGGCATGCTCTTCGTCCGTGTAATGGATGTGGCCCTGGGCGTCCGGGACCTTGGCGACGTATTTGGAGCTCTTGCCCATGCCGATCCTGTCTCGTGAGGGACGCGATTTTAACAGGCCGGTCCGGCCGGCCCTCCATCCCTTATATATAGACCTCTGCCCCGGCTTAAAGCTTGCCCCTGACCCCGGGTCAGTAGGCAGGGTCAGTTGCGGGGATAATAATGGGTTTGGATGTAATCATCCACTATCTTCTGGAAATCTGCTGCTATCGTGTCGCCCTTCAAAGTGACTGTTTTTTCGCCATCCACGAACACCGGGGCCACTGGATGCTCCCCGGTGCCCGGCAGGCTGATGCCCACGTTGGCGTGCTTGCTCTCCCCGGGGCCGTTCACCACACAACCCATGACCGCCACCTGCATGGTCTCGACGCCTGCGTAACGCTTCTTCCACTCGGGCATCTGGTGGCGGATGTAGCTCTGGATGTCCTGGGCGAGTTGCTGGAAATAGGTGCTGGTGGTGCGCCCGCAGCCGGGGCAGGCGGCCACCAGGGGCATGAAGGCCCTGAGGCCCATGGTCTGGAGGATCTCCTGGGCCACGATCACTTCGCGGGTACGGTCGCCGCCGGGCTCGGGCGTGAGCGAGATGCGGATGGTGTCGCCGATGCCCTGCTGGAGCAGCACCGAGAGGGCGGCGGTGGAAGCCACGATGCCCTTGCTGCCCATGCCCGCTTCCGTCAACCCGAGATGCAGCGG
>DASSIS010000022.1:0-21233 GCA_035691665.1 Gammaproteobacteria bacterium
GGCCGTCGATGGCGTAGCGCAGGAAGGCGAACTGGTTGACGCCACCCGCCAGGAACACTGGTGTCTGGCTCACCGGCCCGGTCTCGTTGATGCCGAGCACATGCTGGAAGCCGCTGGGCACGTTGGCTTCGTCCACGCCCACGTAACCCGCGGATACGGAGTCGCCACCGATGGCGCCGCACTCGCTGCCGGTCCCGTCGGCGTAGATCTGGGTCGGGGCGCCGCCCGCGAGCGGCACGCTGTAGACCCCGTAGCCCGCGCTGGAGGGCTCGGTGTAGAGCAGGATGCCGTTCGCCGTGTCCGGCAGCGAAGAGGTGATGACCCCTGTGGTGGTGATGCCGGTCGAGCAGGGGCTGCCGTCGGCATAGCTGTAGGTCGCCGCGAGCCCCGAAGCCGTCATGCTGACGTGATAGAGGCTATCGGTGTGGATGGTGCCGTTGTCGGAACCGGAGAGCAGGTAGGCGTTGCCGTCCACGCGGCCGATCAGGGTCGGCGCAATGCCTGCGGGCGGGCCCACCAGGAGAGTGGTGGAGGAACTGAAGTTGGCCTTGTACGCGGCCACCGCGTTGCCGGTCCACACGATCCAGCGCACGAAGCTGTTATTGGTCGGGTCGGTGAAGGCGCCCAGCACCGCCCAGTTCTGGGGCTCGATGACGGGGGCCACGGTGTTGTCCGCGTTGGCCGGGATCAGCCAGGTCTGCATGCCGGTGCCGGAGGCACAGGTGTTGGCGGAGCCCACCGGTTCCACCACCGCCTGCACGTAGGCCTTGGCGGCGGCGAAGGGGCGTTGGTCCAGCGGGATGAGGTTGCAGAGCTCGGCGTAGCTGCCGCTGCTGAACTGCTGCACCGGGGCGATGGTCTTGAGATTGGCCTTGTACAGATGGCCGCCCACGCCGTAGACCACGAGCTGGGGTTGCACGTTGGTGGCGAGATGGGTGGCGGCGTTCAAAGTCCAGTCATCCAGGATGGCGATGTTGCCGGCGCTGCCGTTGAAGGGGCCGTCCAACACCTGGTTGGTGAGCTGGAAGGGCGGGTTGCCCAGGTTCGCAGTGTCGGCGAGCCAGAGGTTCTGGGCCTGGGTGCCGGCGTTGTTCTCGAGGGTGAAGGGTATGTAGATGGGGTGGTTGGCGGCGGCGGCGCTGCCGAGCACCGTGGATAGGGCCGCGGCGAGCAGGCCGCGCCACAGGGTTCTGGATTCGATGCGCATGACTGGTCCCTCATTTAGTGGTTTTGATTCCCCGGAGATGCAAATGCCGGCGCGGCAGTGGACCCCAGCCCCGACCGTCGCGACATAAGAAGCTCTTGCATACCCCCGATGGAGAATGCGGATGCTTTCCCCGTCGCCATCAACCGTAACAGAGGCGACATACCTTGCCAGTGCGTGGACGCATGACAGGGTTGTCATACCCGCACGCGTCACGATGTAGTCTGGGGCGTACAAGAGGAGCCGCCGGGCCCGCGTAAACGCCGTATGGCAGAAGGGTGTTGGAGACAGTGAGTGCGGCGCAGGTCAGCTTATGGAGAGGCCCATGTACACACGGTCCGTCGCAGTGATCTTCGCCGCCGTCTTCGGCGCGTCCGCGTTTGCACCGGCTCGTGCCGGTACACCGGATACCGCGCGCCACCCTCCCGTTACGCCTTCCCCCGTTGATCAAGGCCACCACCGCCATCATTGGGCGGCACAGACTTGGCATCCCAATCCGGTCCCGGTGTCTCCCTTGTCTGACCCAGAGGCACCTCTTGATTTCAACTCCCCCGCGGCACCCGCCGGGGAGGAATACGGGTATTTCTGCCCCAGTACCGGTGCCTATTACCCTTATATAGAGTTGTCCCGGCGGGTAGCGGCTGGTGCCGCAGGCCATCGGTGCGCCGACTCCAGGCGGCTGAACCTAAGGGGCGAGGGGGCCGACACGCGCCACTGGGCTGGTATCATCCGCCTGTGAACCGAGGGGTGGCTTTTCATGTGGAAATGGTTGCGGTCCCGTCAGAACGAGAATAGCGAGAGCAGGGATACGACCCTGATGCGCCGCGCCCTGGCAGCGGGCATCCGGACCGTGACCGGGCATCGCCGCGGCCGTGTGCTGCATGCCTACGTGCAGTCGGCGAGCTCGAGCGTGGCGGGCACCCGTGCCATGGTGGCGAGCGGCGTGCCGGTGGACGCCGTGAACCACGACGGTGACACGCCCTTCATCATCGCCGTGCGCAAGGGGCGCGAACCACTGGCGCGCGCGCTCATCGAGCTCGGTGCCAACGTGAACCACCAGAACCGGCTGAAGCGCAGCGCGCTGCACGAGGCGTCCATCGCCGGCTCCCTGCCGCTGGTGAAGCTCTGCCTCACCTACCGCGGCCGCCTCGACCTGCAGGATGCGAACGGCAACACCCCGGTGCACCTCGCCGCCGCCCGCACCAACGCCGAGGTGGTGGAGTTCCTGATCCGCGCCGGCGCGCGGCCCGACGTGACCAACCGCTCCGGCCAGACCGCCTTCTCCCTCGCCCACGAGCCCTTGCAGCGGCGCATGACCACCTGGTGGCTGGAGACGAGCACGCGCATAAGCCGTTCCGAGCTGCAGCGCAAGAAACCTTAGAGGAAGGTTCGGGGATTCAGAAGAGCATCTTCACCGCGCCCAGACCGGAACCGATCAGCAGCGCCACGGTCGCGTAGAGCCCTAGCATGAAGCCGTAGTGGCGTCCGCCACCGCTCTTGGAAGTGACGTAGCCGTAGGCGTACCAGGCGCGGGCGATCACGAACACCAGGCCCAGCGCCGCGGCCCAGAGCCCGCTCAGGGTGAGCCCGAAGATCCACAGGGCCGGCAGCACCACCACCAGCTGTTCGATGGTGTTCTGTTGCACCCGGTGATAGCGCTCGAACTGCGGGTGGCCGGTGACGGCGGGCGCCACCACCCGGTAGCGGGTCCGGGCCCGGCTCACCAGGTACCCGAAGATCAGGTACTCGAGCAGGATCAGCAGCGTGACGAGATAGACGTAGGCCATGCTCAGGGCATCTGGATCTTGCCGCCGCCGCCGAGGCCCCCGAGCCCGCCCTTGCCCATGTCGGGCACCACGATGGAGGAGGCCGCCTGGCGGCGAAGCTCGCGCAGCTGCTCCATGGTCTCCTGGATCGCCTGGTTTGCGGTGGCGGAGAAGAGCGCCACCGCGTCCGCGAGGTTCGCGGCCTCGAGCTTGAAGTGGATGGGCAGGGTCCCGGCCGGCGTCATCAGGCTGGTCTCGCCGACGAAGATCACCGGGCGCGCACCGTCCACGGAGCCGTCGCGCCTCACCGGGGTGAGCTGGCGGATGGAGCCGATCTTCTGGTCCGTGAACATCTCCTCGCGGTAGAGGTTGTCGGCGTCCAGTTCCAGTTTCAGTTCGTCGCGTTCGTTCGCCATGGCTCGTCCGGTCTGAAGTGTCAAATGGGAAACGCATCCTAGCAATTTCCAGGCCTCGCTGCCCACGCCCGGCGGGGCGCGGCGGCCTCCTTGGCCCGGTCTGCTAGAATGAATATCCCTCCGCGCAGTTCAGGTCCAAAGCCATGGCATCCGACGTAACCCCCTTCGATGACGCCGCCCGACAGGTGGTGGAGCTCGCCAACAAGCTGGCGGACGAGAACCCGGACGTGGACGTGTGGGACATCGCCGACGGCATCATGGCCGGCGCGGTGCACTACTGGCTCTACTCCCGGCAGCCCTGCGAGGACCCCATGTGCGAGGACTGCGCGCCCGTGTCCACCGCCGAACTGCGCAAGGCCGAGCTCATGAAGAACGTGCAGCTCTCGGCGGAAGAGAGCGACTATTTCCATTCGCCCACCGACTCCAATGCGGCCTGGGCCTGACAAAACCGCTCTTACCTCGTACTGCTGGAAAATCGCTTTTCCGATCGTCCTGGCTGCGCTCGGTGCGGCCTGCGCCTCTTCCGGATCCGGTCACTCCATGCCTGCCGCGGCCGATGCCCACGTGACGATCGGCTATCCCGCCGACTGGAACCTGGGTGGCCCCGCGAACAAGGGTGTGGCCATGGGCATCCTAAAGCTCGACGACACCGACGTCTGCAAGAGCGGGGACGACTGCCCCATCGAGCTCGACGTGCCCGCCGGCACGCACACGCTCCTGTTCCACTGCATGGTGCTGCAGGACAACCTGCACACCCCCGCGCTCGCTCCCTGGGTGCGGGTGAGCTACCAGGGCGATTTCATCGCCGGTCACCGCTATCAGGTGCGTCCGGCTTCCTCCGTGCCCGACTGCAAGATCCAGGTTGAGGACAAGGGCCCGGCCGGGTGAGCGAGGCCCTGGTCTGCTGGAAATGCGGCGCGGCCCTCGACGGCGTGCCCATGCCCCTGTCGCGGCTCTCGGTGTGCCTGAAGTGCGCCGCCGAACTCCACGTCTGTAAGCTCTGCGAGTTCCACGAACCGAAGTTGCGCCAAGGCTGCCTGGAGGACCGGGCCGAGCACGTGCAGGAGAAGGAGCACGCCAACTTCTGCGACTATTTCCGCCCCCGGCCAGCAGCCCATATCCTCAAGGACCAGCCCCGGACCGCGGTGGCCCGGGCGGAGTTGGATGCGCTTTTCGGCGGCGATACACCCGCGGCCCCGTCGGCGAAGGACCTGGCCCGTGAAGAATTGGATAAGCTATTCGGGTCAAAGAATAAAAACTGATGCAACGGAGCTCATGGATGAACAAGAAACATTGGCCAGGTGTTTTACTTTTCATGTGCCTTATTCTTGCTGCTCAAGCCGGTGTGGCTGGTGACGCGGGGAAGAAAGGCTATGTGACCGAGATCGATTTCACCGAGCCGAGCAGCTATTCGATCAATTACATAACAGATATAAAACTGCTCCGTGTACTCGATAAAGACATTCCGCACGCAGGATACATTTACGGAGCATACAGCGAACCATTTGCGTTCACGGGTGGTACCGAGATGATGGTATTCCCGAACGGGAAGTTCGCTGTGGCCCAGACCTGCGATGTCTGTCCAGGTCCAAATGTGCTTTTCTACGGTTCATGGCATGAGCAGGGCGGCGTGGTTTCTTTTTCCATCGAACAACGACCGCCTGGCAGGTTCGCCGACATCATGCGGAAACGGTTTGAAGCGCATTACGGGGGACTTGGGGATTATGACCTTTTCGTATTGGCCAAGGGTGAGGGTATAGGCGAAACCATCCTTGTGCCCGAAGCTACCCTCACTGTAGCGCCTGTGAACAGGTTCTTTGTCCGGAAGGTTGTGTATGTCGACTGGGAACAAGATCTTTCCCGGATACAGAAGGCGCTCTCCGGTCATGAGGGTCCTTGATATGAGAACAATGAAAAGTCTTGCTCTGGTGCACGTATTTTCCCTGGGGATCGTTTATTGTGCCTGGAGCCAGATTGCCGTTGCCGATGAAAGCGATCTGCCGCCGCATACCAAGTCGACCCCGTATTCACTTGAGGTCCTGGGCAACTACGGTGATCCTCCTCAAGGTGATCTCTATTTCAGTGAGCCGCTGTTAGCGCCTACGGAAGGGTTCGATTACGGTGCGAAACTCTATGGTCTTTATGATGGTCTTGGAGAAGGCGACGATGAATTTCATCTATATGTATTTCCAGATGGTGAGTTCTTTCTAAAGGACGACTGCCACTGTTCCACTCCCGCATACGTGCTTGCTGAAGGTTCTTGGGAGAGGCACGATAACCTCATTGAATTCCAGATAAAGACGAAATCGGTATCGGATTGTGCACATGGTGCTTTTGATATGTTCAACGGTATATATGGAAGCTTGGCCAGAATGGACGTATTTGTGACCAATACCAAGGGCCAAGCTGCCGGCACGGTGCTGGTGCCAGAACAAACCCTCATGAAGGCGGCAATGGATAGAGATTTTAATCAGACGCACTCTTTCAAAGATTGGAAGAAAGAGCTTGCCGAGCTAAAGGCGATTAAACCTTTGAGCGCGGATGCCTGCAAAAGCACCTGCTCAACAGCGGAATCGTCTGTTTCCCCATGATCCCAACATATCCACTTGGTGTATGGACTCAACCAGGGGTGATTAACTAACTCAATTTCACAGAGGACATATCATGATGTTTCGTCGCATCGCTGTCTTCTCCGTGCTCATCCTGGTGTTCTCGTCCTGTTTGGCGGTAGAGCCTCAGTACGACCTCATCATCAAGAACGGCCACATCATGGACGGCACCGGCTCCCCCTGGTACGCGGCCGACCTCGCGGTGCAGGACGGGCGCATCGCCGCCATCGGCGACCTCTCGAAGGCCCAGGCCAAGCGTGTCATCGACGCCCACGGGCTCCTGGTGACGCCGGGCTTCATCGACATGCTGGGCCAGTCGGAGATCACCATCCTGGTGGACCCGCGCCTGCCCTCCAAGATCTACCAGGGCATCACCACCGAGATCACCGGCGAGGGGGAATCCGTCGCGCCCCTGGACGACGAGATGATCAAGGAGAACCAGCCCGGCTACGACCACTACCACGTCACCCCCGACTGGCGGACCCTCACCCAGTACTTCGCGAGGCTGAAGAAACAGGGTATGGGCATCAACATGGGTACATATATAGGCGCGGCCTCGGTGCGGGAGATGGTGCTGGGATACGGCGACGTGGCGCCTACGGCGGATCAGTTGAAGCAGATGCAGGCCCTGGTGGCGGAGGGCATGAAGGAGGGAGCCCTGGGGGTCTCCACCGCCCTGCAATACCCGCCTGCCCCTTACGCCAAGACCGATGAATTGATCGCCCTCGCCCAGACTGCCTCGGACTACGGCGGCATCTACGCCACCCACATGCGTAGCGAGGGCAACGCGGAGGACGCGGCCTTCGACGAGACCTTCCGCATCGCCAAGGAGGCCCGTATCCCGGTGGAAGTGTTCCACCTCAAGGCCTCGGGCAAGCAGAACTGGGGCCGGGCGGCGGCGGTGATCCAGCGCATCGACGCGGCCAGGGCCCAAGGCCTCGACATCACCGCCGACACCTACGCCTACACCGCCTGGGAGAACGGCATGGCCGCCTTCATCCCGCCCTGGGCCCACGACGGCGGCAGCGAGAAGCTCATCGCCCGGCTCAAGGATCCGGCCACGCGCGCCAAGATCCGCGCCGACATGCTCACCCCCACCAAGGCCTGGGACAACGAGTGGCTCGCCATCGAAGGGTCTCAAGACATCCTCATCACCGCGGTGAGCGATCCCGCGTTGCTCGCCTACGAAGGCAAGCGCATGAGCGAGATCGCCAAGCAGTGGCACGAGGACCCCATCGACGCCATCTGCGACTTCCTCATCAAGGACAAGGCCGCCACCGAGGTGGCGGTGTTCGGCATGTCGCAGCCGGACGTGGACCTCATCCTGCAGCAGCCCTGGGTGTCCATCGACAACGATGCCTCGGGCACCTCGCCCGAAGGGTTGCTCGGCACCGAACATCCGCACCCCCGGGCCTACGCGACTTTCCCCCGCATCCTGAGCAAGTACGTTCGCCAGGAGCACAAGCTCACGCTCGCCGACGCCATCCGCAAGTTCACCGCGCTGCCGGCCCAGCGGGAGCACCTCGTGGACCGGGGCGTGCTGAAGCTCGGCATGCGGGCGGACGTGGACGTGTTCGACCCGGATTCCATCCACGATGTCGCCACCTACGACGATCCCAACCGCTTGTCGGTGGGGATGCAATACGTATTGGTGAACGGCGTACCCGTGATAGACGGCGGGAAGATGACCGGAGCGCTGCCCGGCCAGGTTTTATACGGTCCGGGCTATACGGGCAACTGAACAGCCAGCAGCTCGTTAAGCGTGCTGCTTCACCCATTCCATAAAAGGTCCCAGCGGCATGGCGCCCGAGATCCGTGCCGCCTCCTTGCCCCCCTTGAACAGGATGAGCGTGGGGATGCTGCGGATCCCTAGTCGCGCCGCGGTCTCCTGGTTCGCGTCCGTGTCGAGCTTCGCCAGGCGGAACCTGGGTTCGAGCTTCTCCGCCGCCTCGCTGAAGATGGGCGCGAAGCGCTGGCAGGGGCCGCACCAGGAGGCCCAGCAGTCCACCACCACGGGCAAGTCCGTGCCCGACACCATGGCGGCGAAGTTGGCGTCGTTGATCTCCACCGGGTGACCGGCGAAGAGCACCTCACCGCATTTGCCGCATTTCGGATGCTGGGCGAGCTTTTCCGTGGGCACGCGGTTGGACGCGCCGCAGGCGGGGCAGGCGATGTGGGTGGGGCTGGACACGGGAAACTCCGAAGGTCGTCGCGAACCTATTTATGGTCGCGATCCCGGGGTTTCAAGGGTGGAGCGCTGCGCCCGCGATCCTTGTGGCCGTGCTCGTGGAGCTGGGGGGTCACGGCGATGGGGTCGCTGGCCGGGAAGGTCTCTTCCAGGGCCTCGTCCAGCGCCTCGTCCTCGCGTTGCTTCTCTTTCTCGTTTCCCATGGCCCGATTGTCGCTCCCCCGAGGACCGGGCGCCAGCGCACATAATGCAGCGCTTTATGACGTGTAACGCACCTTCATGATGAAGCAATGCAGGGCGCCGGAGGGGGTCTTCACCGAGACCTCGTCGTCCACCGCCTTCTTGAGCAGGGCCCGGGCCAGGGGCGAATCCACGCTGATGTAGTGCTTAGCCGGGTCGAACTCATCAGGCCCCACGATGCGGTATTCGGTCTCGTCGCCCTTCTCGTCCTCGAGCGTCACCCAGGCGCCGAAGAACACCCGCGTCGCCTCCGCCGGGGATTCGCTGATGACCTTGAGGTCCGGCATGCGCTTCTGCAGGTAGCCGATGCGTCGGTCTATCTCCCGGAGCTCCTTCTTGCGGTAGATGTACTCCGCGTTCTCGGAGCGGTCACCCTCGGCCGCCGCCGCCGTGAGCGCCTGGGTCACGCCGGCGCGGCGCTGCCAGAGCGCACGCAGTTCGGTCTCGAGCGCGGCGTAGCCCTCGCGGGTGATGTAGGGCGAGGATTTGGGGGAGGGAGCGCGCCAGCGGGCCATGGCGGATTAAGCCTGCGGCGCCTGCCGGGTGAGCCAGCGGCTCGCGAGCATGAGCCAGAGCACGATGAGCAGGATCACGAACTTCTGGGCGGCGCCCCGGGGCAGGGCGCTCCACAGCCCGTAGAGCAGCAGCGCCACGAAGGTCAGGCTCGCGAGGCCGAAGGCCTTGGGAAAGTGCCGGCGCCAGCGCGCGTCGAGGCTGAAGGTCCAGGAGCGCAGCAGCATCCCCAAGGTCACCGTGAGGAAGGCGATGAGCGCCGCCAGGTTGTGCACGATGCCGTGCAGGGTCGGGCCCGGGGCGGCATGGGTGTCCGTATGGGACACCGCCACCACGCACACGCTCACGGCGCCGACGGCGAAGAGCGCCAGGGCGAGCGGGCTCTGCACCGGCGGTTCGAACGAGAGATGGAAGGCCAGCGCGATGCAGAGGATCGCCGCCGCCAGCGCGAAGTAGGCGGCGATCAGCCAGACGCAGCCCGGACCCAGGAGGTAGAAGCTGATGGGGGTCGTCACCCAGTCGAGGTCCAGGCGCAGGAACTGCAACACCAGGGCGGTGACGAAGAAGAACATGAGGCCGGGCATAGCGAGGGCCCCGAGCCAGTAGGAGAGGGTGCTCTTCTGCATGTCCGGCCACGCTCCGTCGCCTTTCCAGCGGGCATTTTAGCAGGCATGTCCGCGGTCCGGTTTTGCTAAGCTGGCGCCCGCATGGTGTTCGCCTACTACAAGCGCTTGAGCGCGGCCGACAAGCGCATCTATGCGGAGAGCGACCGCATCGAGCGGGTCGCGCTGCCGGACCCGGCAAGGCTGCATCCTCTGATTCCCGAGCTGGAGGCAGCACTGCTCGCCGACGACCGCCTGCGGGTGCAGGAAGCCTGCCGCCGGCTCGCGGCCGGGATGGTGGAGCAGCTCGCCATCAGGCCCGTGGAGCTCAAGGTGCTGGCGGTGCGCCCCTCCAACGACTACGGAGAACTGCACGGCCTCTACGAGGGCGTGGAGGGCCGGCTCAAGACCGCGAAGATCAGCCTGTGGATGCGCACCGCCCAGAAGAAACGCGCCGTGGCCTTCCGCAGCTTCCTGCGCACCTTCCTGCACGAGATCTGCCATCACCTGGACTACGAACATTTCCGGCTGGCGGACTCCTTCCACACCGAGGGCTTCTACAAGCGGGAATCGAGCCTGTTCTACCAGCTCGTGCCGGACGCCAAGCCCCTGCGGGCCGCCAGGCCCAAACCCGCCAAATGAAAGGGGCGCCCGAGGGCGCCCCTTCCTTCTCCATCAGTCCCTCGTCTCACTCGTGGATGCGGATGTCGCCGCTCAGGGTGCGGGCGCTCAGCTGGGCGTCGCCGCTGCCGTTGGTGAAGTGCAGCTCCATGCCGGGGCTGTACTTGCTCACCCGGTTTGGGCGCGGGCCGAAGCTGTTGTCGATGTCGCCGCTGAAGCTCGACACGTCGAAGTGGGCGCTGGTCGAGGACCCGATGCCAAGCTCCACGTCGCCGCTCACGTTGTGGAACTCGTAGTCGCCGCCCTTCGACAGGCTTCCAAGGAAGGTGAGGTTGCCGGAGGTGGAGCTGAGCTCGGCGCCGGTCAGGTGCCCGTCGTTCACCTTCACGTCCCCGCTCACGCTCTCGGCGTGCAGGCTGCCGTCCACGTCCGTCACATGCACCCCGCCGCTCACGCTGGTGGCGGTGATGTTGGCGTTCTTGGCCGAGCCGGACACGGTCACGTCGCCGCTGATGCTATGCACATCCACGCGGCTGGCGCTGGACTCGAGCACCAGGGTGCCGCTCACGGTGCCGAGCCGGGCGGCGCCCGTGAGGCCCCGGGCATCGATGTCGGCGCTCACGGTGCTCGCCTCGACGCGGCTCCCGGCCGGCACGTAGATGGTGAGGTCGGCGCATTCGTCGCAGTCGTCGCTGTGCACGTCGTGCGGCAGCACCGCCTTGATGCTGATGCCGGAGTCGTCGCTGTTGATCTCGAGACGCTTCACAACCGAGCCCAGAGTGCCGGTGATGCGCACCTGGTCCTTGTCCCAGCCGTGGATCTTCACGGTGCCGGCCAGGTTGTCGATGCGCACCTCGCCGTCGGCCTTGGCGGGCCGGGTCTCGTCCACCTTGCGGCTCGCGGCGGGCGGGGCATCCTCGTCGCTGTCGTAATCGGAGTCGTGGGCATAGGCGGTGCTGGAGGTCAGGGTGAGCAGCGAGAAGCTCGCCACCACCGTGGCCATGCCGAGCAGCACGTATACCAGGATGATCGAAAGGCGTTTCATAGTTCGTTCCTCGTGGTGGTCTGGGCCTGGGCCTGCTGGGTGGCCGCCAGCAGCTGGGCCTCATTCTGGTAAAGGTCGTAGAGCAGCGAACGCAGGCGCGGATTGTTCGGATCCTTATCCAGCGCCCCTTGGATCTGTTGCATCGAACCCTCGATGATGCGCAGGTTCTTCAGGATCACCTCGCGGGTGGCCGGCGCCAGGTTGGGCGCGGACTGCACCGTGTTCTCGGCCAGGGCCGCCCGCTGCGCGAAGTACTGCGCCTGCGGGTCCGGGGTCGCGGCGGCGAGCTGGGTGGCCGGCACCGTGGTGGCTTCCGGAGCCTGCTTCGCCAGGCTGAACCAGAGACCGCCGGCGCCCACCGCCACGAACAGGCTGGCGGCGAGACCGTAGGCCCAGAGCGGGCGCTTGGCGCGCTGCTTGCGTCCGATGCGCGCAGCGATGCCCGGCCACAGGTCGCGGCCCGGGGCGATCTCCCGCGGCAGCCGCTCCACGGCCTTGATGGGCTTGTCGTCGTTCACGTTGTTCATGCTTCCAACCTCTCCCGCAACAGACGGCGGGCGCGATGCAGGTGTGCTTTGCTGGTGCCGACCGCGAGGCCGGTCATCTGCGCGATCTCCTCGTGGCTGTGGCCTTCCACGTCGAAGAGCACGAAGACCATGCGCGCGGCCGGCGGCAGTTCGGCGATGGACGCTTCCAGGTCCATGGCGTGCTCCGGCCCCGCGTCGGCCGCGGGCACCGACTCCAGGATCTCGTCGTCCTTATGCGTCACCCAGGCCGCCTGGCGCAGCTGGGTGCGGTGCCGTTCGAGCACCGTGTTCACCGCGATGCGGTGCACCCAGGTGCCGAAACTGCTGTCGCCGCGGAAGCTGCCTAGGGATTCCCAGGCGCGCACGAAGGCGTCCTGGGTGCATTCCTCCGCGAGCGTCGCGTTGCCGGCGAGCCTCAGGCACACCGCGTGTACCCGGCCCACGTAGCGCCGATAGAGCTGCTCGAAGGCGGCCATGTCGCCGTCCCGGGCGCGGGCGGCGACGGCGCTCTCGTCGGCGGGATCCGGTGTCATGCGGGTCGGCATCTGCATGGCGAGAGCGCTTTCCATGCCCCTTTGATGCGCGGTGAGGCGGCGGGGTTTATCCATAATCTCTGGGAATCGGGCCTAAAGGGCCTATGCCAGTCTAGGCAGGGGCAGGGAGGGCCGCAAATACGGGGGGTTAAGAAGTATTGACATATCGAAAAATTTCGATATACTGTTTTACATGGATCAAGTACTCCTCTTCAAGGCCCTGGCCAACAAGTCCCGCCTGCAGATCCTGCAGTGGATGAAGGATCCGGGGAAGCATTTCGGCGAGATGCACCTGGGCACACCCCGGGGCAAGCTCGTGTGCGTGAGCGAGATCCAGGAGAAGCTCGGGCTCTCCCAATCCACCGCCTCGCACTACCTGGCGATGCTCATGAAGGCGGGCCTGGTCCTGCCGCGCCGCGACGGACAGTACACCTTCTACGAACGCAACGAAGACGCGCTCAAAGAGTTGAGCAAGTACCTGAAAGAAGAGATTTGAGACCTGCTTTGGGACGCCCACCCCTGGGCGATTTTTTGAAGCCTGGATATCGAAATTCATAGATATCTAATAACACTGCAGCAAAACGACACGGAGTAGACCATGCACGACCAACCCCTGCTCACGCCGGTGAAACTCGGCCCTTACACTCTCAAGAACCGCGTGGTCATGGCGCCCATGACCCGTGATCGCGCCGACAACCCGGAGCTCGCGCCCACCGCGATGCACGCCGAGTATTACGCGCAGCGCGCCAGCGCCGGCCTCATCATCACCGAGGGCAGCCAGATCTCGCCCCAGGGCATGGGCTACATCAACACGCCCGGTATCTACTCCGCCGCCCAGGTGAAAGGTTGGGAACAGGTGACCGACGCGGTGCACGCCCGCGGCGGGCGCATCTTCCTGCAGCTCTGGCACGTGGGTGCGATCTCGCATCCGGATTTCCACGGCGGAGCGCTGCCGGTCTCGGCCTCCGCCTTCAACCCCAATACCAAGGCTTATACGCCCAAGGGCGAACTCAAGGAGACGGTGGCCGCGCGGCCGCTCGAGAAGCATGAGATCCGGCAGGTGGTGAAGGACTTCGCCCAGGGTGCCAAGAACGCCATCGCCGCCGGCTTCGACGGCGTGGAGATCCACGGTGCCAACAGCTACCTGATCGAGCAGTTCCTGCGTGACAGCAGCAACCAGCGCAGCGACGAATACGGCGGCAGCATCCCGAACCGCAGCCGCTTCCTGCAGGAAGTGGTGGAGGCGGTGAGCCAGGCAGCGGGCGCGGAGCGCACCGGCCTCAGGCTCTCGCCGGCCAACCTCTGGAACGTGCCGGCGGACAGCGACACCCGCGCGCTCTATGATCACGCCGTCGCCAAGCTCAATGGTTTCGGCCTCGCCTACCTGCACCTCAGGGAAGCCGTGGGTGACAGCCACTCCCCGGCAGGCGACGCCCACATCCCCAACATGGTGACGGACGTGAGCCGGCATTACCGCGGCATCTTCAAGGGCACGCTCATCACCAACACCGCCTACGACCAGGAGAAGGGCAACGCCGTGATCACGGCGGGCAACGCCGACCTCGTGGCCTACGGCGTGCCCTTCATCGCCAACCCGGACCTGGTGGAGCGCTTCCGCGAGGGGGCGCCGCTCGCCAAGGCCGACCCGGCCACGTTCTACGGCGGGGGCGAGAAGGGCTACACCGACTACCCGGCGCGCCAGGCGGCCGCCGCCTAGACTTATCCCCAAGGCCTCACCAGAACCATCATCCAAGGAGACATGACCATGAAACTGTATTTCGCACCCGGCACCTGCGCGCTCGCTTCCCACATCGCGCTGCGCGAGTCAGGCCTGCCCTTCGAGCTGGTGCGCGTGGATACCGGCGCGCACAAGCTCAAGGACGGCAGCGACTACTACAAGATCAACCCCAAGGGCTATGTGCCGGCCATCGGCCTGGACGACGGCCAGGTGCTGACCGAGGGCGCGGCCCTCTTGCAGTACATCGGCGACCAGGCCCCCGCCAAGGGCCTCATCCCCAAGCCCGGCACCCTGGAGCGCTTCCGCGCCAACGAGTGGCTCACCTACGTCAGCAGCGAGATCCACAAGGGCTACAGCCCCCTGTTCAACAAGGAATTGAAGGACGACGCCAAGGCGGTACTGCGCACCAAGCTGGAGAACCGCCTGGGGCTCATCGAGAAGCACCTCGCCAGCCACAAGTACCTGCTGGGCGATGCATTCAGCGTGGCCGACGCCTATCTTTATACGGTGTTCAGCTGGTCGCCCCACGTGGGCATCGACATGGCCAAGTTCCCGCACCTGGCGGAGTACCGGCTGCGCATCGCCGACCGGGCCTCGGTGAAGGAAGCCTTGCAGAACGAGAAGGCCGCGGCCTGAAGCGGCACCGAGAACCGCCGCCGGCCTCTTGAGGCCGGCGGCATCGCCAGAAATGTCCACTTAGGGAGGTAAACCATGAAAGATCTCGCCTTGTTACTGGCCCGGGTCCTGCTCGCGGCCATCTTCCTCTGGGCCGGCTTCGGCAAGCTCACCCACTACAGCTACATGCAGGGTTACATGGTCTCGCTGGGGGTGCCCGGCTGGTCCTTCCCCTTCATCATCCTGTGGGAGCTGGGCGGCGGCCTCGCCATCCTGACCGGCTTCCTGACCCGGCCAGCGGCCCTGCTGATGGGGGCCTTCTGCGTGATCTCCGGCTTCATCGCCCACCTGCACCCGGCCGACCAGGAGCAGATGATCAACTTCATGAAGAACCTGAGCATGGCCGGCGGTTTCCTGACCCTGTGGGCCGTGGGAGCCGGGGCCCTGAGCCTGGACCGGAAGTTCAAGCTCAAGTGGAGCGGCGCTTAAAGCAGGAGCGGTCGTCCCCCGGTTGAAGTAAGCTATGGGCCGGCCCGCGGGGCCGGCCCATGCTTTTTACGGATAACCCAAATAATCGGGAGCACACCATGCAGAACCTGCTCATGCTCGTCGGCCGCGTCATGCTCGCGGCCATGATGTTCTGGACCGGCTACGGACGGCTCATGAGTTTCGCCAGCATCCACAACTACGTGAACGACTGGGGCGTGCCCCACGCCTTCAAGCCCGTCATCGTCCTCTGGGAAGTGGGTGCCGGCCTGCTGCTGCTGGTGGGCGTCTACACCAAACCCGCCGCCTATGCCGCCGCGCTGTTCTGCGTGGTCTCCGGCTTCGTGGTGCACTTGCATGACGGCGACGAGCTGCAGCTCATCGACTTCATGAAGAACATGGCCCTCACCGGCGGCTTCCTGTACGTGGCCGCCTTCGGCGCCGGCGACTGGAGCTTCGGCAAGCGCCACAACATCAAGTGGAGCTGATCCGGGCTTAAGAGTTAAACCAGAGTCCATGAAGAAACGGCGCCGCGAGGCGCCGTTTCGTTTTCACCAGTCGCTCTTGCGCTTGTCGTGGAAGAAGCCGCCGCTCTCAGCGGCCTTGGGGTCGGCCGCCAGCCACACGATGGTCTCGGCGCCTTTCTCCACGCTGCGGGAGGCGCCGGCGCCGCCCATGTCGGTCTTCACCCAGCCCGGGTCCACGGAGTTCACGCTCACGCCCTTGGAAGCGAGCTCCGCGGCGAACACGCGGGTCACGGCGTTGAGGGCCGCCTTGGACATGCGGTAACCGAGATGCCCGCCGCCCATTCCGGAGAGGGCCCCCATGCCGGAGGAGACGTTCACGATGCGGCCGCCCTGGCCCATGAGCGGAGCCAGCGCCTGGATCAGGCGCACCGCGCCCAAGGTGTTGGTGTTGAGGATCTCCATGAGCGTGGCGGCGGAGACTGCGAGGGTGCCGTCCTTGTCCGGCAGGATGCCGGCGTTGTTCACCAGCACGTCCACCCGGCCGCGGGTCTCCTGCAGGTGGCGGGCGAGGGCCTGGGCGTCCTCGCTGGAGTTCACGTCCAGCTTGCGCAGCTCCGCGGAATACTTGCCGGCCTGCACCTGCTTCAGGGCCTCGGCGCCGGCGGCCTTGTCCCGGGCCGTGAGCACCACGTGGAAGCCGCGGCTGGCCAGCTCGCGGCTCACCTCCAGGCCGATGCCGCGGTTGGCGCCGGTGACGACGGCGGTCTTGGTCTCGGGCATGGGCGGGGCTCCGGGGGGAGAGGGTTGAAGCCCATATTAGGCCCGTCTAGGGGCCTTGCGCGCCGGGCCGGGGCCGGGAGTATAATAAAGCAATATAAAACTTGCTTTATTAATACACCGGATCCCACGTGGAGGCCGGCCCCGCAGGAGCTGACCCATGCGTCTCACCGCCCCGTCCAAGGCCCCCTCCCTGAGCCTGACCGACATCTACGGCCAGCCCATCCGCATCGGCGGCGCCGGCCGGCGCACGCTGCTCTGCTTCTTCCGCGACGCGGCCTGCCCCTTCTGCAACTACCGCATCTACGAGCTCACCCAGCACCACAAGAACCTGGCGGCACTCGGCCTCGACATCGTGGCGGTGTTCGCCTCCAGCAAGGAAGAGGTGCTGCGCTTCGTGGCGCGGCATCCGCGCCCGTTCCGGGTAGCCGCGGAGCCGGACCGCCGGGCCTACGACGTCTACGGCATCGAACGCTCCTTCTGGCGCAAGCTCAAGGCCGTGGTCACGCGCGTGCCGACGCTCATCAAGGGCCTGCGCCTCGTGGGACTCGCCGGCTTCAGGACCAACAACCTCTTGCCGGCGGACTTCCTCATCGACGAGCAGGGCGACATCGTGGAGGCCTACTACGGCAGCGACGCGGGCGACCGCATCCCCTTCGAGCGCGTGGAACTGTTCCTGGCCCGGGGCCTGATGCAGCGCGGGGTGCCGGCAGGGCTGGCGCGGGCGGCCAGCGCCTGAGGCGCCTCAGCCCTGCTTCGCGGCGTGATACTCGGCGCGGATCTTGTCGAGATCCGCTGCCGGTCTCGGGAAGCTCATCTTGAGCGATTCCAGCTCCTCAACCACGATGCGCGCCACCGCCAGGTTGCGGAACCACTTGTGGTCCGCCGGGATCGCGTACCAGGGGGCCTCAGTGCTGCTGCAGCGGGCGAGGGCGTCCTCGTAAGCCTCGGTGTAGGCGTCCCAGTACTTGCGCTCCGCATAGTCCGCCGCGCTGATCTTCCACTGCTTGGTGGGATCGTCTAGCCGGTCCTTGAAACGCTTGAGCTGTTCTTCCTTGGAGATGTGCAGGAAGAACTTGAGCACCCGCGTGCCGTTCGCCACGAGCCCCTGCTCGAAGGCGTTGATGGCATCGAAGCGCCGGCTCCAGGTCTCCTTGGGCACGAAGCCGTGCACCCTCTCGATGAGCACGCCCTCGTAATGGGAGCGGTTGAAGATCACCACCTCGCCCCGGGCCGGAGCCGCCTGGTGGTGGCGCCAGAGGAAATCGTGGGCCGCTTCCTCGGGGCTGGGTTCGCGGAAATGGGCCACGCGGCAGCCCTGGGGGTTCATGGCGCCGAGCACGTGGTTCACGGTGCCGTCCTTGCCGCCCGTGTCCATGGCCTGCAGGCAGATGAGCAGCGAGTGCCGCCCCTCGGCGTAGAGGAGTTCCTGCAGGGCCCGGAGTTTCTCCTGGCATCCGGCGGTCTCGGTCTCCGCGGACTTCTTGTCCTTGAGGCCGCCGGTGTCGCCAGGGTCCAGGTCCTTGAGCCTGGGGTGGGTGCCGGGTGCGATGCGGAAGCGTTGCGGGTAATCCATGCGGTCTCCCGGTGGCCTGCGCTTGAAAGTAATAAGCGGGACTATATTAAGGTCTATATCCCGTCATCCCACCGTTTTCGAGGAGCCACCATGTTCGGTCTCGCCCGGAAGACGACGCTGGTCCCCGCCGCCGAAGCCCTGCAGGGCCGCGCCGCGGCCATGCCCGTGCCGGAGCGGCACCACGTCAACGGCCATCCCCTGAAGGCACCGTTCCCGGCGGGCCTGGAGCAAGCGGTGTTCGGCTTGGGCTGCTTCTGGGGCGCGGAGCGCAAGTTCTGGCAGCTGCCGGGCGTGTACGTCACCGCCGTGGGCTATGCCGGCGGCTACACCCCGAACCCCACCTATGAAGAAGTCTGCACCGGCCGCACCGGCCACACGGAAGTGGTGCTCGTGGTCTACGACCCCAAGCAGCTGGGTTACGACAAGCTGCTCAAGGCCTTCTGGGAAGCCCACGATCCCACCCAGGGCATGCGCCAGGGCAACGACGTGGGCACCCAGTACCGCTCCGCCATTTATACATATGGCGACGCCCAGCAGCAGGCGGCGGAGGATTCCCTCAAGGATTACCAGGCCGCCCTGAAGCGGGCCGGTTATCAAGCCATCACCACCGAAGTGCGCGCGGCGCCTGAGTTCTACTACGCCGAGGACTACCACCAGCAGTACCTCGCCAAGAACCCGAACGGTTACTGCGGCCTGGGCGGTACGGGAGTGAGCTGCGCGCTGTAAACTCAGCTCCGGGCCTTCTGCCCGGAGCATGAGCATGGCCGAGCCGAATCCGGATTTCGACGCGGGCGACGTGCGGCTGGAGGACCCGGCGGCGGACGAGCTCATGGTCAGCACGCCGGACATCTGGCGTTACCTCCCCAAGCTCCTCTATTACCCGGTGCGCGGCTACGCCCTGCCCATCGTGGTGGTCATCGGCGCCATCGTCTGGATCCTGGGCTACGCCGGCCTCTTCGGCATCGCCGCCTCCAGCATCGTGTTCGGCTGGATGGGTTACTACTCCATGGGCGTGGTGCTGCGCACCTCCCAGGGTCACGCCATCCCGCCGCCGCTCGGCACCGAGGTGCTGTTCGAGGGGGAGAAGCTGCGCCTCGCGGTGCTGTTCCTCTACATCGCCACGGTGCTGCTCCTGTCCTACGGCGCGGCGCTGCCGGGTCGCCACTGGGAGAGCGTGCTGGTGTTCGTGGTGGGCGTGTATCTGCTGCCGGCCTTCCTGGGTTCGCTGGCGCTGCAACCAGACCTGCTCACCGCCATGAACCCGCTGGTGACCCTGCGCTTCGTATGGCACACGGGCCTCGCCTATCTTTTCGCCTGCCTCATGCTCGCGGGCATCGGTTTCCTCGGGGTGTTCCTCTCGGGGCACGTGGCCGGGATCGTCTCCAGCATGCTGCTGGTCTACGGCCTCCTGTTCGTCTGCCACCTGGTGGGTTACATCGCCTACCACCACCAGGAGGAGATCGAGCTCGCGGTGGCGGTGCAGAAACCCACGGACGAGACCCGCGCCGTCGCGGCCCAGGCCCAGCGCCTGGCGGCGCTCCTGGCGGTGGTGGACAAGAAGCTGGAAGCCAAGGATGCGCCGGGAGCCCGGGACGCCATCCTGAAGGAGGCAGGCGCGGGAGTGGTGAACCCACGCGGCTTCCACGAGGACCTGTTCGAGGCCCTACGCCTGCGCCACCAGGACGCGCTCTCCCTGGTGGCGGGCAACCGGCTCATCCGCTACCTCGTGGAGCAGAAGCGCGCCTCCAGGGCGCTGGACATCGGCGAGCAATGCCTCGATGTCTCCAAGGATTTCCTCACCGACCCGCCCGGGCTCATGGTGGCGCTGGCGGAGGAGGCGCTGCGGGACAAGCGCATGCCGGTGTTCGCGCGGCTCGACGCCCAGGTGCAGGGCAAGCTGCCGGCGAGCATGGAGGCGGTGTCGCTGCAGTTCCTGAAGGCGCGTTCGCTCGCGGAGCAGCGGCAGGACGCGGCGGCGCTCGCCCTGGTCGCGCCGCTCGTCAGCTGGACGAAGCATCCCTGGCAGGCCCGCATCGCGGCGCTGCACAACGCCCTGAGCGGCATCCAGCGGAAGACCTGAGCCGGCGAGTTCAGCCCGGCCGCTGCAGCACCTGGATCTCGGCGCCCTCCATGGCGTAGCGGGCGTAGCGGTAGTCGCGGATCGAGACCACTTGGTCGCGGGCCCACCCGAGCAGCACGAAGTAGAGGGGCCTGCCGGCCACGTCGTCCGGATCGAAGGCGAGCAGGGCGGGCCGGCGGTCCACCAGGCCGAAACCGAATGCCCAGCTCTTGGCCAAGCCGTAGTTGCTGAAGTAGTTTGACACCGGCATCTTGCCGTCCTGCTGCAGGCGGTTCACCAGGTTGAGCTTCACCTCGTCCGCCAGCATGGCGCGCACCGCGTCGAAGTCCCGCGCGTTGAAACGCTCGGCGTAGCCGGCGAGCAACCGGCGTTCCCGCTCGTCGAGGCTGGGCAGCGGCGCGTCGTCCGGCTCGCGGGAGAGCTCGTGCAGCCGGGCGCGGCCGCGCTGCAGGGCGGACTTCACCGCCGGGACGGTGCTGCCCGTGAACTCCGCCACTTCGTCCAGGGAATAACCCAGCACGTCCTTGAAGATCACGGTGCTGCGCTGCAGGGCCGGCAGGCGCATGAAGGTGCGCAGGCTCACCAGGGTGACGTCGCCCGCGTCCACGCTCGCGTTCGGGTCCATGATCATCTCCAGCTCCTCGGCCGCCAGTCCTGCCGCCTGCCGCTTGCGCTGGCGCAGGAAGTCGATGGCCGTGTTGTGGGTCACCCGGATGAGCCAGCGCTCGAGCAGGGAGAAGCTGTCTATCTCCGGCGGCGACTCCAGCGCCTTCACCAGCACCTCCTGCACCACGTCGTCCCCGTCCACCGCGGAGCCGGTCATGCGCGCCGCATAGCGGTGCAGCCGGGGCCGCAGCTCGGTGAGGGTGCGCAGCAGGAGCTGGTGGCGGGCGGTGTCGGGGGCGTCGGCCATGGAGCGGGCTGATCCTCGTGATCCTTGGGGTTCCGGAGCGGCTGCCATTATGTCGCAGAAGCCCCGGGCCACGGCGGGCGGTTCAAGGCCGCCCCCTCATCAGCAGTAACGTCCGAGGCCCCCTAAAAGAATCGCTCCTGAAGGGTCTGTCGACCGATTCCTTTTGCCCGGCCCGTTCGTCTACCAGGCGAAACCCGAATATCCCCGCGGTCGTTTCAAGGAGCAGCCCATGGACATCGCCCAGAAGACCCTCCTCATCACCGGCGCCAACCGCGGCATCGCCCGCGCCCTGGTGGAAGAGGCACTGCGCCGCGGCG
>DASSIS010000023.1:0-3036 GCA_035691665.1 Gammaproteobacteria bacterium
CCGCTGGTGAAGCCGGGCGACCTGATCGCCAAGGCCGACACCCTGGCCGACGGCCCCTCCACCGACATGGGCGAGCTGGCGCTGGGCCAGAACCTGCTGGTGGCCTTCATGCCCTGGAACGGCTACAACTTCGAGGACTCCATCCTCATCTCCGAGCGCGTGGTGCAGGAGGATCGTTTCACGACGATCCACATCGAGGAGCTCACCTGCGTGGCCCGCGACACCAAGCTCGGCTCCGAGGAGATCACCGCCGACATCCCCAACGTGGGTGAGACGGCTCTCGCCAAGCTGGATGAGGCGGGCATCGCCTACATCGGCGCTGAGGTGAAGGCCGGCGACATCCTGGTGGGCAAGGTCACGCCGAAGGGCGAGACCCAGCTGACCCCCGAGGAGAAGTTGCTGCGTGCCATCTTCGGCGAGAAGGCCACGGACGTGAAGGACACCTCCTTGCGCGTGCCGCCGGGCATGGACGGCACCGTCATCGACGTGCGCGTCTTCACCCGCGACGGCGTCGACAAGGACTCCCGTGCGCTTTCCATCGAGAAGTCCGAGCTTGAGAAGGTACGCAAGGACCTGAACGACCAACGCCGCATCCTGGAAGACGACGTGTTCCAGCGCGTGGAGCGCCTGCTGCTCAACAAGGTGGCGGAGGGCGGCCCGAAGGGGCTCAAGTCCGGCAACAAGGTCACCAAGAGCTACCTCGAGGAGCTGCCGCGCGACAAATGGTTCGAAGTGCGCCTCAAGAACGACGAGGCCACCGACCAGATGGAGAAGCTCGCCGCGCAGCTGAAGACCCAGCACGCCGACTTCGAGCGCCGTTACGAGGAGAAGCGCAAGAAGATCACCGCCGGCGACGACCTCGCCCCGGGCGTGATCAAGATGGTGAAGGTATACCTCGCGGTGAAGCGCCGCGTGCAGCCCGGCGACAAGATGGCTGGCCGCCACGGCAACAAGGGCGTGATCTCAATGATCACCCCGGTGGAGGACATGCCCTACGCCGCCGATGGTACGCCGGTCGACGTGGTGCTGAACCCGCTGGGCGTGCCCTCGCGTATGAACATCGGCCAGATCCTCGAGACGCATCTGGGCTGGGCCGCCAAGGGCCTGGGTATCAAGATCGGCAGGATGCTGGACGAGCACTCCAAGATGGAGGAAGTCCGCAGGTTCCTGGAGCAGGTGTACAACAAGTCCGGCGGCAAGAAGGAGGAGATCTCCTCCCTGTCGGACGAGGAAATCGGTTCCCTGGCGCATAACCTGCGCAGTGGAGTGCCGATCGCCACGCCGGTGTTCGACGGCGCCACCGAGGAGGAGATCAAGCATCTCCTCAAGCTCGCCAGCCTGCCGGAGTCCGGCCAGACCACGCTCTTCGACGGGCGCACCGGCGAGGCCTTCGAGCGTGCCGTGACGGTCGGCTACATGTACATGCTGAAGCTGAACCACCTGGTGGACGACAAGATGCACGCGCGTTCCACCGGACCGTACTCGCTCGTCACCCAGCAGCCGCTGGGCGGCAAGGCGCAGTTCGGCGGGCAGCGCTTCGGCGAGATGGAAGTCTGGGCGCTCGAGGCCTACGGCGCCGCCTACACCCTGCAGGAGATGCTCACGGTGAAGTCGGACGACACCATCGGGCGCACCAAGATGTACAAGAACATCGTGGATGGCGACCACCGGATCGAAGCCGGCATGCCGGAGTCCTTCAACGTGTTGGTAAAGGAAATTCGTTCGCTGGCCATCAACATCGAACTGGAGCAGGACTGACGTCCGAAGCTCTCGGTATCGGGTTGGAAACCAGACAACTGAACGGTGAACTGAAATGAAAGACTTACTGAAACTCTTGAAGCAGCAGGGCCAGGTCGAGGACTTCGATGCCATCCGCATCGGGTTGGCCTCGCCCGACATGATCCATGGCTGGTCCTACGGCGAGGTCAAGAAGCCGGAGACCATCAACTACCGCACGTTCAAGCCTGAGCGCGACGGCCTGTTCTGCGCCAAGATCTTCGGGCCGATCAAGGACTACGAGTGCCTGTGCGGCAAGTACAAGCGGCTGAAGCACCGCGGCGTGATCTGCGAGAAGTGCGGCGTGGAAGTCACCGTCGCCAAGGTGCGCCGCGAGCGCATGGGCCACATCGAGCTGGCCTCGCCGGTCGCGCACATCTGGTTCCTGAAGTCGCTCCCCTCGCGCATCGGCCTGATGCTCGACATGACGCTGCGCGAGATCGAGCGTGTGCTGTACTTCGAAGCCTTCGTGGTGGTCGATCCGGGCATGACCCCGCTCGAGCGTGGTCAGCTCATGACCGACGATTCCTACCTCGAGGCCATGGGTGAGTACGGCGACGACTTCGACGCGCGCATGGGCGCCGAGGCCATCTACGAGATGCTGAAGACCATCAACCTCGAGAAGGAAGTGGCCACGCTCCGCGAGGAGATCGCCGGCACCAATTCCGAGAGCAAGATCAAGCGCCTCGCCAAGCGCCTCAAGCTGATGGAGTCGTTCCTGGAGTCCGGCAACCGTCCCGAGTGGATGGTGATGACCGTGCTGCCGGTGCTGCCGCCGGACCTGCGTCCGCTCGTGCCGCTGGACGGCGGCCGCTTCGCGACCAGCGACCTGAACGACCTGTACCGCCGCGTCATCAACCGCAACAACCGCCTGAAGCGGCTGCTGGAGCTCAACGCCCCGGACATCATCGTGCGCAACGAGAAGCGCATGCTGCAGGAGTCCGTGGACGCGCTCCTGGACAACGGCCGCCGCGGCCGCGCCATCACCGGTTCCAACAAGCGCCCGCTGAAGTCCCTGGCCGACATGATCAAGGGCAAGCAGGGCCGTTTCCGCCAGAACCTGCTCGGCAAGCGCGTCGATTATTCGGGCCGCTCCGTGATCGTGGTGGGCCCGACCCTCAAGCTGCACCAGTGCGGCCTGCCGAAGAAGATGGCGCTCGAGCTTTTCAAGCCTTTCATCTTCTCCAAGCTGCAGCTGCGCGGCATGGCGGCGACCATCAAGGCCGCCAAGAAGATGGTGGAGCGCGAAGGCCCCGAGGT
>DASSIS010000024.1:0-5283 GCA_035691665.1 Gammaproteobacteria bacterium
GCCCTGCAGCACCTGGGGCAGGAGCTGCAGGATGCCGAGCCGGCCCATGCCCTGGGCCACCACCACGTCGAAGAGCCCGTCGTCGATCTCCGCGTCCGGCGCCATCACGAAGGCGCCGCCCTCCACCTTGCCGTTGTTCACCGTGAGCAGGGTGATGTCCGTGGTGAACTCCTCGCCGTCGTGGCGCACCTTCACCTTGGGGCGGGAGTGCTTCAGGAGCAGGATCTTGGCGAGCGCCAAGCCGTAGACCGCGTTGCCCCTGAGCCAGCGGATGCCGTTGGCCTCCAGGGCCACCTGGGCATCGAAGCCGACCCCGAGGCCGTTCGCGAAGTAATAGTCGTTGCAGCGGCCCGCGTCCACGAAGCGGGTCTCGCCGCGGGCGATGCGCCAGCAGGCCTCGCGCCAGTCGTTGCTGGGGGCGAGCATCTTGGCGAAGTCGTTGCCCGTGCCCACGGGGATCACCCCGAGCGGCGCGCCGCCGCCGGCCTTGAGCCAGCCGTTCACCGCCTCGTGCACCGTGCCGTCGCCCCCGGCGGCGATCACCACCGGCGGCTTGTCCTTGAGCGCCGCCCGCAGCTTGGCTTCCACGTCGCCCTGGCCCACGCTGTTCTGGATCCGCACCGGCACACCGAGTTCCGCGAGATAGCGGCCCACGGCGGGCCCGAGTTCGCGGCCGAGGCCGCGGCCGGCTTCGGGATTCACTACCAACACAGCGCGGGAAGTCATGCAGCTAACCCCACCCCTGAGGAGCGGCTAGCTTACTGGATTCGAGCCGCCTGTCACGCGGCCTTGAGACGGGGTCTTAGCGCTTGCGGCTCTTGTGATGTCCGTTGGAAGTGCCGTAGGAGTCCTCTTCCATCATGCTCGCCACGTTGGCGAGGGCGCGGCGAATCGCCGCCTGCTCCTCGGCCGGCAGGCCCGTGAGCTTCGCGCTGAAGCGTTCCTGTATGGGGGAGGGGAGTTCCTGGGACATCTGCCGCCCGTGGGCGGTGAGCGAGACCACCACCCGGCGCTTGTCTTCGGGGCGGCGCTCGCGGCTCACGAGCCCGCGCATCTCCAGCCGGTCGAGGATGCCGGTGAGCGTCGCGGGGCTCAAGGCCACGGCGAGGGCGAGGGTGCCGGTGGTGAGGGATCCCTGCAGGGCGATCTCCCGCAGGCACAGCATCTGCGGTCCCGTGAGACCGTGGCTGTCCGAGAGCTGGCGGCTGTACACATCCATGGCGCGCATGATCCGGCGCAGGTCCATGAAGATGTCTTTCATCGGGTCGTAATCCATGAGCATGGTCTCCCTCTCTCTTTTACGCCTCCGGGCCCTGCCCCGGATTCATCATTATTATGTAATATAACATAATATTATTCAAGTCCTAAATTAATTATTTCCTATACCCCCTGAAAGGCCGCCCCCCAAGGCCCCCTGTAAACCCGCTGTTAGAATAGGTCCTTAAGCCCCAAGGAGCCCCCCATGATCAGCCTCGGCATCCGCTGCCTCCTGGCCTATCTCCTGGGTTCCCTCATGGGCAGTCTCATCGTAGGCCGGGTCTACGGGGGGGTGGATATCCGCACCCAGGGCAGCGGCAACGCCGGGGCCACCAATGCCCTGCGCACCCAGAGCAAGCTCTTCGCCTTCCTGGTGCTCGTCATCGACCTCGGCAAGGGACTCGCGGCCGTGTACCTCGTCTCCCGCATGCCCATGCCCCTGCATGGGGGAGAGGAGCCCTTGAGCCCCGCCTGGGCTGCGGCGCTCTGCGGCGCGCTCGCGGTGGTGGGCCACGTGTTCCCGGTGTTCTACGGTTTCCGGGGCGGCAAGGGCGCCGCCACCTTCCTGGGCGTGCTCGCCGCGCTCGCGCCCCGGGCCCTGGTGCCGGGCCTCTTGGTGTTCGCGCTCACCCTGGTGCTCTCGGGTTACGTGGGGCTCTCCACCGTGCTCGCCGTCTGGGCCGTGGCCCTGTTCCTGCTCATCGCCGAGGGGCCCGTCTCGCCCCAGTTCGCCTTCGGCGCCGCCATGGCGGTCTTCATCCTCTACACCCACCGCAGCAACATGCAGCGCCTCCTCGCCGGCACCGAGAACCGGTTCCACCGGGTGATGCTGCTGCGCAAACGCTGAGCCCATGAACACCCGCGCGGAAGACCGCAGTCATCTGCTGCTGCAAGTGCTGGCCGACGGCCATTTCCATTCCGGCGAGACCCTGGCCCACGCCATGGGCGTGACCCGCGCCGCGGTGTGGAAGAAGGTGCACGCCCTCGAGAAGTTCGGCCTCTCCGTGTTCCGCGTCCCGGGCCGGGGCTACCGTCTCGCCGATCCCCTGCAGCTCCTGGACAGCCCCAGCATCGCGGAGCATCTCAGCGCCAAGTGCCGGCTCAGGCTCAAGCACATCACCGTGCTCGACGTGGTGGATTCCACCAACACCTGGCTCGCCGCTCGCCCGGGGGATCCTGCCGTGTGCTTCGCCGAGTTCCAGTCCGCGGGCCGGGGCCGTCATGGCCGCCGCTGGGTCTCGCCCTTCGGCTCCAACCTCTACATGTCCTTGGGCTGGAGCTTCGCGGAGTGGCCCCAGGGTTTCACCGCGCTCGGCATGGTGGCCGCCATCGCCGCCGTGCGGGCGCTTAAGCAGCTCGGCGTCGAAGGCGTGGGCATCAAGTGGCCCAACGATCTCGTGGCCGTCGGCAAGAAGCTCGCCGGTGTGCTCGTGGATATCCAGGGCGAACCGCCCCGGACCACCCGCGCCATCGTCGGCGTGGGGCTCAACGTGCGCATGCCCGCCGAGGCAGCGCAGGACATCGACCAACCCTGGATGGATCTCGCCCGGCTCACCGACGGCAAGCCGCCGGAGCGCAACCGGCTCGCCGCCGCCCTCATCGAGTCCCTCGTGTCCTCCCTGGAGGAGTTCGAGGCTGAAGGGTTCGCGGCCTTCAGCGCCGACTGGCAGGCCCTCGACCTCGTGGCCGGCCATGCCGTGGCGCTCCATTCCCATGACCAGACCGTCACCGGCGTCGCCGCCGGGGTGGACGAGCAGGGCGCCTTGCTCTTGCGCACCGCCCAGGGCATCAAGCGCTACGTCTCCGGCGACGTCTCCTTGAGGATGGCCACGTGACCCTCCTGCTCGACATCGGCAACACCCGCATCAAATGGACCCGCCTCGAGGGCGGCAGGCTCGGGCCCTTGCAGGCCGCTTCCCATGTGGAGGAAGACTTAGGGGGAGTGCTGCAGCGGGTGTTCGACGGCCCCAAGCCTGAGCGCGTGCTGGCCTCCAATGTGGCCGGTCCCCTGATCGCCTCCGCCCTGGTGGAGCTCTGTACCGAGCGTTTCCGCCTGCGGCCCGAGTTCCTCATCCCAGCGCCCGAGGCCCACGGCGTCGTGAACGGCTACGTCGATCCCGCGCGCCTGGGGGCGGACCGCTGGGCCGCCGTCATCGGCGCCTTCCACCGCTTCGGCGGGCCTGCCTGCGTGATAGATGCGGGCACCGCCATCACCGTGGATGCGGTCACGAAAGAGGGCCGGCATCTCGGCGGCCTGATCGCCCCCGGCCCCCAGACCATGCGCCGGGCCCTAGCGGGCGCCACCGCCGCACTCCGGGACAACGGCGAGGGCGAGTTCGCGCTCCTCTGCCGCGACACCCGCTCCGCCATCGGCAGCGGGGGCTGGCACACCGCCGCCGGCTTCCTGGAGCGCATCCATCAGCTGGTGGGCAAGGAACTCGGCAAGGGCACCCGCTTCCTGCTCACGGGCGGCGACGCCGAAAGGCTCGACGAACTCCTGCCGGGCCGCTACACCCTCTGCCCTGATCTCGTGCTCCAGGGCTTGGCCGTGGTCGCGGGGGCGAAGCCGTGAAGCGCGCGCTGCTCCTCATCCTCATCCTGGCGAACTTCGGGTTCCTGGCCTGGCACCGTTGGTACAGCGCCCCCGAGACCGCGGCCCTCACGCCCGCGCCGCCGCTCACCGGCAAGCCCCTGGAACTCGCTTCCGAATTGAGTCCCGCCGAGCGCAAGGCGTTCGGCACTGCGGCGCCCGCGGCCGCCACCGCCGCACCCGTGGCCGCGGCTCCGGCCGGTACCGGCACCGCTGCGGCCTCGGCTTTCGCCTGCGCGTCCTACGGTCCCTTCCCCAGCGACGACGCCCTGCAGCAAGCCATCGGGCGCCTGAAGCCTTTAGGGATAGAAGCCACCTCCCACCTCGTGGCCGGCAAGGCCAAGCTCGGTTACTGGGTGTATCTGCCGCCCTTCGCCTCCAAGCGCGAGGCCGACGGCGCCGCGGCGCTCCTGAAGAGGCGCGGCGTGAAAGACATCTACGTGGTCACCGACGAAGCCAATCGCAACGCCATCTCCCTCGGCGTCTTCAGCGAGAAGCGATATGCCCAGGACCGGCAGAAGGAGATGCGCAAGCAGGGTTACCACGCGCTCCTGGCGGAGCGCTTCCGGGATGAGCCGCATTATTGGCTGGATGCGAAAGGTTTGGCAGGCGCCCTGCCTCAAGCGACGGTCTTCAGCGACTTGGGAGAAGAAGATAATCCCATCGGTAAAGCGATGGGTACGTGTTCGGGGTGAAAACTGATCTTGGGGAGCGTCTGCTTTCGGCCAAGAACAGGCCTCCGTAGCACTTGGCTCCGTTAAATCTGCTCCATCGCTTGTACCTTGACCCTTTTCGTCCGCACCGCCAGCAGTCCCACCAGCAAGCCCAACGTCCAGAAGTCTACGTCGCCGCCGCCTGAACCTGAGGGTGGTGTGCTCCCGCCGCCACCCGAATTGGAGGGCGTGCTGACGTTGATGCTCGCACTGGCGGAGTCGTTGCCGCTCACTGGGTCCGGCTGGTTGCTGGAGATGCTGGCATGGGACTTCAGTGTGCCGGTGCTGCTTGCTAGGGTCATCACGGAAGGTTGCCAAGTCTCCCCCGGCACCAGGCTTGCCAGTTTGCAGGTCACCGTAGAGCCCACGTGGGTGCATGTGCCGTTCGCTGCGTCCGAGCTGACATAGCTCAGGCCCGAGGCCAGCGTGATGGTGAGGACAACATTGTTCGCGGTCACGACGCTGTCAGTGTTGGTCGCCGTGAGTTCGAGCGCTACCTGCCGGCCTGTGATCACTGAACTCTGGCCTGCCTCCATGGTCAGCGCCAGGTCGACAGGCGACTGGTACACGTAAACTTCGCCGGCATCCGGTGTGCCGTTCACAGTTTGTTGGATGGCGGATGCGAGGAAGGTTTCGCCATCCCCGGATATTGCGCCGGCATAAGAGAAAAGGTCGCTCGCTGCGGCCGTGGGATCGTCGAACTCCTTCAACTTGCTCCAACTG
>DASSIS010000025.1:0-27419 GCA_035691665.1 Gammaproteobacteria bacterium
CGGAGCAGATCGTGCTCACCACCGGCATCACCCACGCCCTCACCCTGCTGCTCGGCATCCTGGTGCGCCCGGGGGAAGCGGTGCTGGTGGGCGACCCGTCGTGGTTCGCGGGCTTCGGCACCGTCACTTCCCACGGCGCGCGTCCCATCGGTTACCCCTATACCCCCGAGGGTCCCGACCTCGACGTGATCCTGCGGCTGGTGATGCGCCACAGACCCAAGCTCCTCGTCATCAACTCCATCGGCCACAACCCCACCGGCACCGCCTTGAGCCGCGACGTGGCGGAAGGGCTGCTCAATCTGGCGGAGACCTACGATTTCACCATCTTGGAAGACGATGCCTACGGGGACCTCTGCCCGCCGGATGCTGGGACGCGCCTCGCGAAGCTGGACCGGAAGGGCCGCGTGATCTACGCCGGCAGCTACACCAAGAGCATCGCCCAGAACCTGCGGGTGGGTTTCATCGCCTGCAGCCGCGAGCTGGCCGAAGAAGTCACCAACCGCAAGATGCTCACCGGTTTCACCACCCCGGAGTCCAACGAGCGCATCCTGCACGGGGTGCTGGTGAGCGGGCACTACCGCAAGCACCTGCAGCGGCTGCAGGCGAAGCTGGCCCAGGCCCGCGCCACCGCGACCCGGGACCTGGCGCGCTTGGGTCTCAAGGAGTTCTGTTCCCATCCTGTGGGTTTGCACACCTGGGTGGATACCGGCCGCGACAGCGTGCAGCTCGCGGCACTGGGGGCGCAGCACTCCCTCATCCTCGCCTCGGGAGCCTTGTTCTCGCCGCTGCAGGCCCCGAGCACCCGGCTGCGCATCAACGTCAGCCGCTGGAGCCCGGAGTGCCTGCAGTTCTTCAGGAAGGTGCTGGAGACCTGAGGGCGCGGTGCGTCAATGGGCCGGCGGCGCCTCGGCCCCGGGGGTGGCGCGCCGGTTCATGAGCAGCACGATGGGGATCACGCCCAGGAACACCAGGGCCATGAGCTTGAAGGTGTCGATGAAGGACAGCATCAGGGCCTGCTGCTCGACGATGCCGTAGAGCGCCGCCTGGGCCTCCCGCGCCGCGTCCACGGCGTGGCCCGGCAGGCTCTGGAAGTGGGCGGTGAGGCTGTCCAGCAAGGCCTGGGTCTTGGCGCTGGCGCCGGTGATGCTCTCGGTGAGCACGCTCTGGTGGAACTGGATGCGGCGCGCGAACACCGTCTGCACCAGGGAGATGCCTACGCTGCCGCCGAGGTTGCGCGACAGGTTCACGAGCGCCGTGGCCATGTTGGTCTTCTCGCGCGGGATGCCGACGTAGGCCGCCACGTTGATGGGGATGAACAGGAAGGCGAGCCCGAGCGCCTGCACCAGGCGCGACAGGGCGATGGTGCCGTAGTCCACCTGCAGGTCGAAGTTGGTCATGTAGAGCAGCGCGCCGCCCGAGACCGTGAGGCCGAACATCACCAGCCAGCGCGAGTCCACCTTCGAGGCGAGCTTGCCCATCACCGGCATGAAGAACACCAGCGCGAGCCCCCCGGGCGAGAGCACCAGGCCCGCGTCCGTGGCGGTGTAGCCGAGCGAGGTCTGCACGAACTCGGGGATCAGCTGGGTGCTGGCCAGCAGCACGAAACCCAGGATGAACATCAGCAGGTTGGCCACGGCGAAGTTGCGGTTCTTGAGCAGCCGGAAGTCCACGATGGGTTCCTTGGCCTTGAGCTCGCGCAGCACGAACAGCACCAGTCCCGCGGCCGAGGCCAGCGAGAGCAACAGGATGAAGTTCGAGCTCAGCCAGTCGTCCCGCTCGCCCTTGTCCAGCACCACCTGCAGGCAGCCCAGGCCCAGCGCCAGCAGGCTGAAACCCAGATAGTCCACCGTGATCCCCTGGCTGTGGCGCTTGCGGCGCGCCGCCTCGGCGTCGGGCGTGTCATGCACGAAGATGCTCACCAGGAACAGCAGCAGCACGCCCACCGGGATGTTGATCAGGAACACCCAGCGCCAGGAGGCGTTGTCGGTGATCCAGCCGCCCAGGGTCGGGCCGATGGCCGGGGCGAACACCACCGCGAGCCCGTAGAAGGCGAAGGCCATGCCGCGCTTCTCCGGCGGGAAGCTGTCGGCCAGGATCGCCTGGGAGACGGGCTGCAGGCCGCCGCCGGTGAAGCCCTGCACGGCGCGGAATATCACCAGCAGGGCCAGGCTCGGCGCCGTGCCGCAGAGCAGCGAGCTCAGGGTGAAGCCCATGATGCAGGCCATGAAGAAACGCTTGCGGCCGAAGTACTCGGACATCCAGCCGCTGATGGGCAGCACCACCGCGTTGGTCACGAGGTAGGAGGTGAGCACCCAGGTGGACTCGTCCTGGCTCGCGGCCATGGACCCGGCGATGTGGTTCAAGGCCACGTTGGCGATGGAGATGTCCAGCACCTCCATGAAGGCGGCGAGCGCCACCACCGGTGCGATGAGCCAGGGGGAATCCTGCCAGCGCTTCTGCGGCGCCGGGATGGCGAGAGCTTCACTCATGGGAAGGCGGCACCTCTTCTGCTCAGAGCCCGAAACGCATCAGCACCATGCAGGCCAATATGCCTGAGAACACGGTGAGGCTGGCGAGCCCCTGCCGGTCCACCCGCGCGCGCACCTCGCCGCGCTTGAAGTCGCCGTTCCAGATGAGCTCGGGCAGACGGCGGTACCAGCGGCCCGAGTGGACCAGGAGCGTCACGGTGAGCGCCAGCGCCAGCACCCAGGTGAGCCCATAGGGCGTGTCGAAGGCGGCGGCCAGCGAACGCACCGGACCGAAGACCGTGCCCCTCAGCACGCCGGCCACGAGCACCGTGAGACCGGCCGCGACCATCACAGGTTGAGCCACCCGGTTGAAAGGATCGTAGACCGCCCGGGCGGCGGGCACGGGCCGGCCCAGCATGGCACGCGGCAGGAGATAGCCCGCCACCACGTAGCCGCCGGCCCATACCAGGCCGGCGATCACGTGCAGCCATTGGAGCAGCAGCAAAGGTGCCAGACTGAGGTTCATAAAGCTCCTTACCCGACTACTAACTCTGAAAAATCCATCCCAGGATTTTTCAGAATCGGCGATTCCGGCACATGTCCGGACTCGCCTCCGTCGAATCAAGCACTCACGTGCTTGATTCGCGTGCGGTGCATCCTTGCACCGCGGAAGCTCTGAATAGTTCAGAGCTTCACTATTTCTTGTGTATCTCCGCCAGGGCGCGCTTCAGGATCTCGAGCACCCGCTGCTGCTCCTCGGCACCGGCGCGCATGCGGCTGCGCACCGCGTTCTTGAACTCCTGGCGCACCCGGTGGAACTCCCGGTGCAGGACGTGCCGGTCGTCGCCCTGTCCCGCCTCGCCGTCGTCGAAGGCCTCGCGCACGTCGTCCATGCGGCAGCTCACCCAGTCGAACTGCGCCAGGATGGCGTCGGCCGCGGCGCGGTTGGCGTCGAGATGGGCACGGCCCGCGTCGGTGATGTGGTAGCGCTTCTTGGCGCCCTCCACCTCCACCGTGGCGTACTCGATCTCCTCCAGGTAAGTGAGGGCCGGGTACACCACGCCGGGGCTGGGGCTATAGAAGCCGCCGGAGCGCTCCTCCACGTCTTTGATGATCTCGTAACCATGACGCGGCTTGTCGGCCAGAAGTGACAGGATCACGAGCTGCAGGTCGCCGGATGCGAGCTTGCGGCCGGTGCGGAACCCGCGGCCGCCCATGCCCTCGCCCCGGTGGCCGCCGAAGAAATGGCCGAAGCCCCGGTAGCGGCTCATGAAGAAGTAGGCCTCGGGTCCGGCGAGGGGGCGGCGGAAATGGCGGTGCATAGGGCTTCCTTAAAGCTATCGTAAGATATACAGTCTTACGATATATCCCAAGATAGACAGAGTCAAGCGCCGCAAGGCCCCGCGCAGGGCCGAGCCCCGCTCTCAGGCCTTCTTGATGAGCCCGATCACGAACAGCAGCACCACGGCACCGATGAAAGCCACCAGCAGGTTGCCGAACAGGCCCCAAAACGCGATGCCGAGCAGGCGGAACAGGAAGCCGCCCACCACGGCGCCCAGGATGCCGATCACGATGTTGCCGGGCACACCGAAACCCCGGCCCTTCATGACGAGCCCCGCGAGCCAGCCGGCGACGGCGCCGATGATGAGCATCCACACGAGTGCAAAGAGAGACATGCGCCTTCCTCCTCTGCTCCGGCCGTCCGGCCGGGCGCGTCCAAGACACACGGACCACCCTAGCAAAGCACCCCGGCCACACCGCGGCCCCGGTCACATAACCCAAAGTTCACCCGTCATTCACATAACGCGCCACGGCGGCGGTCACCGTGGCTTGCATCAACTCTTCCACCACCGCGGCGTCCCGTCCATGCACCGAGAGCCCATCGAACATCTCGAAACCCGTGAGCGCGTAGAGCAGGTCCACGAGCTCGGCCGCATCCCGCCGCGGCCCCAGGCGCTGTACCAGCGTCGTGAGTACCACGCGCCGGCGTTCCTTGCGGGCCTTGAGACTAGCAGCCACCTCGTCGTCGAGCCGCGTCAGGGCATCGAAGCGCGGCAGCGTCCGGCGATGGAAGTCCCAGAAGCGGCACATGACCGAGACGAACTGCCGCAGCGCCGCATGCGGATCCGGCAGCGCGAACACCGCCGGCATGTCCTGCATGAGCCGGCTCTCCCGGGCCATGTCGTCGAACACCGCCTCGAGGAGCCCGAGCTTGGACTCGAACTGGTTGTAGACCGTGAGGCGCGTGACGCCCGCCTGCTGGGCCACCGCCTCCAGGGAGAAGGCCGGCGATCGCTCGCCGCCGCCGCGGAGCAGGCGGCGCGCCGCGGCGAGGATCCGCGCCCGCGTCTCGTCCGCCGCCTCGGCCCGGCGCACGCTCCGGTAAGCTCTCTTGCCCGGCTTGACAACCATGATTTAATTATACAGTATGTATATCTAATTTCAACGTCCCGAGGAGAACCGCGATGTTCAGCCCCACGCTCATCCTGATTGCCCGTGCCATCCACATCCTCTCCGGCGTGTACTGGGCCGGCTCCATATTCGTGACGGCCGGCACGCTGCTCCCCGCCATGCGCAACCCCGGCGCCGGACCCGTGCTCGGCCCGGTGATGAAAGCCCTGGGGATGCGCATCGGCGTCGCCGCGATCCTCACCATCCTCGCCGGTATGTACCTCTTCGCCGCACTGCATGCCCAGGACGAGTCCATCGGCGGCAAGGTACTGGGCGCCGGCGCTGGCGCCGCCATACTCGCCTTCCTGGTGGCGCTCTTCGTCAGCATGCCCGCGGGCCGCAAGCTCGCGTCCCTGCTCGCCGCCAAGGATCTCGCCGCCGACGAGAAGAACCGGCAGATGGCGGCCCTGCAAGGGCGTGTGGCCTTGGCTGCGCGTCTCATGGCGGGCCTCTTGGGCCTGGCGGTGCTGTGCATGGCGGTGTTCCGTTACGCGGGTCTCGTCTGAGCCCTGCCTAGGCTAAAACCGCGACTTTGACGGGCTCCCTGGAGAACTGTATAAATATACAGTCTCTCCTCGGAGCCCTTTCCCATGCCCCGGCCCTGGCCCCGCGCCATCCTCCTCGTGGACATGAACGCGTTCTTCGCGTCCATCGAACAGCGGGACTTCCCGGAGCTGCGCGGCAAGCCCGTGGCGGTCACCAACGGCGAGCAGGGCGCCGCCATCATCACCGCGAGCTACGAGGCGCGGGCCTGCGGCGTCAAGACCGGGATGCATATCCGCGACGCCAGGGCGCTCTGCCCCGCCATCATCAAGCGCGCCTCGCGCCCGAAGCACTACGCGGCGGTGTCCACCGCCATCATGGAAGCGCTGGACGCGGTGACCCCCGACCTCGAGGTGTTCTCCGTGGACGAGGCCTTCCTGGACGTCACCGGCGTACAGCACATCCACGGCACGCCGGAAGAGATGGGCCGTATGGCGAAACGCATCGTGTGGGAGGCCACGGGGCTCCTCTGCAGCATCGGCGTGAGCGGCGACAAGACCACGGCCAAGTTCGCCGCCAAGCTCCAGAAGCCGGATGGCTTCACCGTGATCCCGCCCTGGGAAGCACGCGCGCGGCTGCGCGACGTGCCCATCACCGAGCTCAGCGGCATCAAGGGCGGCATCGGCGGTTTCCTGGCGGAGCACGGTGTCGTCACCTGCGGTGACATGCAGAAGCTCCCGGTGAGCGTGCTCGCGGGACGCTTCGGCAACCTGGGCCGGCGCATCTGGCTCATGGCCCAAGGCCTCGACCCCAGCAAGGTGGAACCGCGGGTGGCCGCGCCCAGGCACATGAGCGCCAGCAAGGTGCTGCCGCCCCACACCCGCGATCCGGAAGTGCTGCGCAGTTACCTGCAGCACATGGCGGAGCTCATCGCCCTGCGCATGCGCCAGCACGGCCTGCAGGCCCTGAGCTTCGCCGTGGGCCTCGGCACGGATGCCGGCTGGATCGGCGGTGAATACCGCGCTCCCCTCCCCACCGACGACGGCCACCTCATCGAGCGCTTCTGCGCGGACCTGCTCGCGCGGCACTGGCGTGGGGAAGGCGTGAACCAGGTGGCGGTGCAGGTCCTCGACCCCGCGCCCAAGGGCGAGCAGCAGGATCTCTTCGACGCCGCCCCCGCAAGACAGGGGGAACTCAATGCCGTGATGGACAGGATCAACGCCAAGTACGGCCGCTGGACCCTGATGCCGGCACGCATGCTGAACCGCAGCGCCACGCCGGATGTGATCTCCCCGTCCTGGAAGCCCAGCGGCCACCGCCAGACGATCTAGCTTAAGTACCCGCCCGGCGCGGTCGCGCCGGGTCCAGCCGCGAAGCGGCTGGACGGCCGGACAGGATGTCCGGACTGGTAGTAGCTAAGACGTCCCGATATATGCCAGGGATGGCGCTACAGAGACAGCTAGAGAACAGTTGGCTCAGCCCGTCAGCGCCACCACCAGGCCCCAGACCAGGAGTCCGGCGCCGAGGCCAATGGCGCCGCAGGCCACGGGGGCGGCCAGCAGCAAGCCCGTGCCGTAGCCCATGAGGCTGCAGCCGGGGATGACCAGCAGGAAGGCCGCGGTCTTGGGCCCCTGCTTGATCCAGTACTTCTGCATCTCCGGGTCGTTCTCGATGTGGTATTTCTCGGCGACGTTCGCGTTCATGGGGACTTCTTCCTCTTGCTGGACGGTTTACCGGAGCCTCCGGCGGGTTTCCTGGAACCCAGGACCTGCGCGCGCATCTGCTTCCACAGGCGGGTGAGGCCGCCCGCGTCGTGGCGGATGTCGCGCAGCAGGGATTCGGTGAAGCCGAGTTCCGTGCGGGTCATGGCTTCGTAGTATTCGGATTCGATGGAGAAGAGCCGCGGCAGCTTCATGTCGCGGCAGGCTTGGGCTTCCTCGGCGCAGGTTTCGAGGGTCTTCTTGAGGAAACGGATGCGCGCCTCCAAGAGCGGCACCACCTCCTCGGGCGGCAGCACCGGCAAGAGGCTCAAGGCCGCCTCGTACTGCGGGTACTCCTTCATGGGCACGCTCACGATCTCGCGCATCCACTCGAGCATGTAGGCTTCGCCGCTGTCGGTGATGCGGTACACCGTCTTCTCCGGCCGGCGCCCGTCGCGGCGGGTCTCCACCGCCGCGATGTAACCCTCCCGCTCCAGACCCTCGATCACCGTGTAGAGCGAGCCGTAGTTGAGCTTGATGCTCGCTTCCTTGCGCCGCTCCCGCATGGTGGCGGCGAGCTCATAGGGGTGGCGCGGCTGCTCGTAGAGGTGGGTCAGCACCGCGAGGGCCAGGGGATTGGTGATGCGCTTGTTGCTGGGCATATATACACGATACCAAATACTCGGTACCAAGTATATAGCGACCTGACCGGGCCGGACTCAGGGAGGGAGCCGCACCAACAGGTTCAGCCCGAAACGGCAGCCATCGAGGTCCGCAGCCAGCTTCCCCTGGTGCAGCAGCTTGGCCACGGCGGCGGTCACGCTCGTGCCGTCCGCCGACGGCAAGCTCCGGATCAGCTGGTGCAGAGTGGTGTCCGGCAAACCGCGGAGATGGTAGAGGACGGCTTCCTCAAGCCAGACCGAGGGGGACTCGATCGCGCGTTTCACGAACGGCAGCATGCGCAGCCAGTTGTGTATCCGGACGGTATGCAGGGCGAGTTCCTGTTCGGTCACATAGCGGCAGCGGTAGCCTTGCCGCTGGCCCCAGGCCCTGAGCATGGACCACCCGGGCGGCTCGGGGATGAAACCCCTGGCATCGGCGAACTTCCAGCTCGGCACCACGTTGCGGCACTCCTCCTGTCCGTCCCGCCAGCGGATCCACATGTCGAAGACGTAGCACTCGTCCACGAGCTGGACCACCGGGTATTGCTCGCAGAGCTGCTCCACCTCGGAGTCGCCTTCGACGAGCAGCCAATGATGGAGTTCGAGGCGGTTGTCGAAATGCACGTGGCGCCCCATCTTGGGGCTCCAACCCGAATAGACGCTGGCGCCGACCGCGCCGTGATGCGGCCGCGGTATGGGTGGCGGCGTGGGGGTGGGCGTTGTCGGTAGCGGCATGCGCATCCTCGGTGTGTGCCAGGCGCGTCGATGCCGAGCCGTCAGGAATGCGGGGTTCGGTGCGGTATATCCGCGGATGGTGCGGGAGACAGTATGCCTATCGAGCGGCCATATCCTAGCCGGTAAATTCTGTAATTCCGGTTACCAATCACCCGCGAGCAAACACCTTAAGCCTAAGGCGCATCGGAGTGTTGCAACGCTCAGGTACTTATCCGATGGACTTAAAAGCACTCGCCTGGCGGCTGTCTGCCTCAGAATGACCCCTTGCGCAGGTCGATGCCGTGCTCGAGCCAGGCCTTGAGGCAGCAGCCCATGTGCATCCAGCCCTGGCAGTTCTGGTAGGAGCCCTGCAGGCCGTCCTGGGACTCGCGCCAGCTGCCCTCGCTGATCTTCACCAGCGTGGCGGCCGGGCCCAAGGCCTCGAAACTCACCTCCACCGTGCAGTCGTACCCCGCCGGGTGCGGGAACTCACCGGTCTTGGGGTCGAAGCGGCCTTCGCTCGCCGCCCAGCTGAAGCGGATGAGCCTGTCCTTCTCGGTCTTCTGCACTTTCACCGGCACGGTGATGGGCGGATGGGGCTCGTCGTGGAAGGTCCAGTGCACGGTCTTGCCCGGATCCAGGGGGCCGTCGGAGCCACCGGTGGTGAAGTAGCCGCTCAGCTTCTTCGGGTTGTAGACCGCGTCGAAGACTTCGGCGAGCGGCTTGCCGATCTTGGTCTGTACCGTGAACTTGAGTTCCATGGGCGTTCCTCCGCTTGACGCCCGATAATATATGTTATAGTTTTATAACATGTCAAGGAACCGGAAAGACGCCCTCGTCTTCAAGGCCCTGGCGGACGGCCGCCGCCGGGAGATGCTCGACCTGCTCAAGCAGAAGGCCCGCACCACGGGCGAGCTCTGCCTGCGCTTCCCCAAGCTCGACCGCTGCACGGTGATGCAGCACCTGAGGGTGCTGGAGCAGGCCGGGCTCATCGTCGTCAGGCGCGAGGGCCGGCACCGCTGGAACTACCTCAACCCCCTCCCCATCCGTGAACTGCACGACCGCTGGATCAGCGGCTACGCCGTGGGCGCGGTGGACCTCCTGGCGCGTATGCGCCGCGATATGGAAACGAAAGCGGAGAAATCCGCCGCCTGAATTCGGGGTCCGCGCAACAGCTGAGCTTCATCCGTTTGTCATAATTTCTTAACGCCGGTGCGCGACGCTGCATCTGCTATACCTAGATACGGACGTTCCCGCCATGCCATCGCAGGCAACGATCACGGACGATCGCCGGGTATCCGAAGGTAACCCCGTCCGTCCCTCTGCCCAACGTGCGCGCACGATCCCGCGGCGTGCCGGACGTCTCTCGTTCACACCGCGGCGAGCCCGCAGGGAGAAGACATCATGGCCATGAGCAGACTCGCAGGCAGTGATAGGCAGCCGCTCCCCGGCGCGCGCGCCGTGGGCAAGGCGGATCCGGCGGAGCGGCTCGAGGTGAGCCTCGTGCTGCGGCATCGCGGTGTGAGCGAACTCAAGGCGCACCTGCAACGCCTCGCCTCCGGGGTGCGGTACGCGCGCCACCTCAAGCGCGAGGAATTCGCCCGCCGCTTCGGCACCGATCCCAAGGACCTCGCCCGGGTGAGGAACTTCGCCCGCCGGCACGGCCTCGCCGTGGTGCTGGAGCATGCCGCGCGGCGCACGATGACCCTCTCCGGCACGGTGGCCCAGTTCAGCAAGGCCTTTAGAGTGGAGCTCAAGCGCTACGAGCATGACGCGGGTTCCTACCGCGGCCGCAGCGGTCCCCTGCATCTGCCCAGTGAATTGCGCGGGGTGGTGCAGGCGGTGCTTGGGTTGGACAACCGCCCCCAGGCGAAAGCCCATTTCCGCCTGCACAAGGGCGGCGTGCAGCCCCGCGCGGCGCAGGGCTCCTTCACGCCGGTACAGCTCGCTTCCCTCTACAAGTTCCCGGCGAGCGACGGCAAGGGCGAATGCATCGCCATCGTGGAACTCGGCGGCGGCTACAAGCCCGCAGATCTCGCCACCTATTTCAAAAGCCTGGGGGTGACGGCACCCCAGGTGACGGCCGTATCCGTGGACCATGGCAGCAACAGCCCCACCGGCAGCGCCGATGGACCCGACGGCGAGGTGATGCTGGACATCGAGGTGGCGGGTGCGGTGGCACCGGGTGCCGCCATCGCCGTCTACTTCGCGCCCAATACCGACGCGGGTTTCGTGGATGCGGTCACGAGCGCCGTGCATGACACCATGCACCGCCCCTCGGTCATCTCCATCAGCTGGGGCAGCGCCGAATCCCAGTGGACCCAGCAGGCCATCACCGCCCTGGACGAGGCCTTCCAGGCCGCCGCCGCCATGGGCGTGACCGTGTGCGTCGCCTCCGGCGACGACGGCTCCAGCGACGGCGTCTCCGGCGGCGCCGACCACGTGGACTTCCCCGCCTCGAGTCCCCATGCCCTGGGCTGCGGCGGGACGCGCCTGCAGGCATCGGGGGGCAGCATCGCGAGCGAGAGCGTCTGGAACGACGGCGCCCAAGGAGGGGCCGGGGGCGGCGGCGTCAGCACCGTCTTCCCCCTGCCTGCCTGGCAGCAGGGCCTGCAGACGGCGAAGGGCGGCAACACCACTGCGCTCAAGAACCGCGGCGTACCGGATGTCTGCGGCGACGCGGATCCGGAGACGGGTTATGCGGTACGGGTGGACGGCAGCGACACCGTCATCGGCGGCACCAGCGCCGTGGCACCGCTCTGGGCCGGACTCTTGGCGCGCATCAATGCGCTTAAGGGTTCCGCCGTGGGCTATATGAACCCCCTGCTCTATCAAAACGCCTCGGCCCTGAACGACATCACCCAGGGGAACAACGGCGACTTCGCCGCCACGCCCGGCTGGGATGCCTGCACAGGCTTGGGCTCGCCCGACGGCGCGGCGCTGCTGGCAGCCCTCGAAGCCACTCCCGTGAGCCCAGCTCCCACAAGCTCCGCAACGCCACCCAGCAAGCACAAGAAGAAAAGAAAGAAGAAAGCCGCCAAGAGGGGACGCTCGTGAGCACGCCGCTGCAGGGGATCGAGCACTTCGTGGTGGTGATGCTGGAGAATCGCTCCTTCGACCACATGCTGGGGTTCCTGTATCCCAGCGGCGCGCCCCGGGGCCAGCCCTTCGAGGGGCTCACGGGCAAGGAGAGCAATCCCTCGACCAAGGGCCCGGCGGCGCCGGTGTTCAAGATCCAGCCCAAGGACCCGCACCCCTACTTCATGCCCGGCGCGAACCCCGGCGAGGGCTACCTCAACACCAATTCCCAGCTCTTCGGCAGCCGCGTCCAGGACCCCACGGGCACGCCGACGAACCAGGGCTTCGTGAGCAACTTCGCCTACACCCTGAACTGGGAATCGGGTCAGAAGAACATGGTGATGCCGGGCACCACGCCGGCGAAGATCATGGGTATGTATACCCCCGAGATGCTGCCCGTGCTCTCAGGCTTGGCCCGGGGTTACGCGGTCTGCGACCACTGGTACAGCTCGGCGCCCACCGAGACCTTCCCCAACCGCGCCTTCGTGGCCATGGCCACCTCCCAGGGTTTCGTCTCCGACAAGAGCCGCAGCCTGTTCAACGCGCCCAGCATCTACACCGCGCTCGCCAAGGCGGGCCAGACCTGGGCCATCTACGGTTACAACGCCCCGCCCCTCACCCGCGGCTCCGTGGCCGATATCGCCTCGGCTCCCGCGAGCAACTTCGGGGAGTTCACGGATTTCCAGCAGGCGGTGAAACAAGGGACGCTCGCCAACTACGTGTTCCTGGAGCCGGAGTGGTCTTCCCAGGGCAACAGCCAGCATCCGAACTACGACGTGGCCCTGGGCGAGCAGTTCCTGCACGACATCTACTACACCCTCCACGGCTCAGCCCTCTGGCAGAAGACGCTGCTCATCATCACCTACGACGAGCACGGCGGTTGCTACGACCACGTGCCACCGCCCGGAGGCGCCGTGCCCCCGGACAACTCGCCGGGGGAGCTGGGCTTCGACTTCACCCGCTTCGGGGTGCGGGTGCCCACGGTGCTAGTGTCGCCGCTCATCGCCGCCGGCAGCGTCTACCGTGCCTCGGGTCCCACGCCCTTCGATCACACCTCGATCCTCGCCACGGTGGAGAAACGCTACGGCCTCCCTCCCCTCACCGCGCGGGACAAGGCGGCGCCCAGCTTCGAGGGTGTGCTCAGCCTCGCCCAAGTGCGCAGCGACGACCCCTTGCAAGGCGTCGCGGTGCCGGCGAGCAAGGGCGCATCGAAGAAAGCGGCGGGCGTGAACCACCTGGTGCAGGCCTTGGTGGATTCCGCGGGCCGGCTGCCGGTGTCGGACCAGGCCGGCAACGGCCATCACCATGTGACACCGGCCCTCAAGGACGAGGATACGGCGCTGGATTACGTACGTGCCCGCTACAAGGCCTACGACGGCAAACAAGCGGTGCTGGCTTACACGCCGGGCAAGAAGCGCAAGCAGCCGCCGAAGAAGAAGACCGGGAGACACGCGGCCAAACGCAAACGCCGCGCCGGCCGCTAGGCCGACCCAGTCTTCGGCGGCGGCATCCCGTCACCACAGACGGCATGGTATTTTGGCGCCGTCCAAAAGACCGCCGCATCCCGCTGTCATAGGCAACGATGGACCCGGGTACCCCATGAAAAAGAAGCTCCCCGCCAGAAAGAAGAAGCCGGCCGCTGCGAAAGCTCTCCCGCTCAAGACCCTGCATCCGGACTTCGCCCGGGTGGTGAAGGCCTTCGCCGGCGAACGGGACGTGACCCCGCCCCACGAGGGCCGTGTGTTCGGCTTCCGGGGCCTCAAGACCGGCGGCAAGATCTTCGCCATGATGTCCTCGAAGCAGCATTTCATCGTGAAACTGCCCAAGGATCGGGTGGCCGCGCTCGTAGCGGAGCGCAAGGGCACTTACTTCGACCCCGGCCATGGCCGGCTCATGAAGGAGTGGCTCGAGATGAAAGGCCACGAGCGGCTCTGGCTCGGGCTCTCCAAGGAAGCACGTGACTTCGTGCGGGACGGCGCGAAAAGGAAGAAGTGAGACCCGCTCGGGACGCAGAGCTGCCCTATACCGACTGCCACCGGAAGAAATTCCCGGAAACGCCGGCCTTTATGGCACACCCCCGAAACGGCTGCGGCGCTAGACTGTAGCCGCACATCCCGGGCGCCTATCGCCCCGATCCGCGCTTCCAAGGGGGCTATATGGCCAAGGTCTCCGGACCGGACTTCTCCGCCGGCATCGCCGCCGCCACGCTCCAGGAGGGACAGCCCCTGCTGGGCCACGTGGGCAAGGATCCGGTGCTGCTCACGCGCCTCGGCGCAGAGTTCACCGCGGTGGGCGCGGTCTGCCCCCATTACCACGGGTCCCTGGACCAGGGTCTGGTGGTGGGCGAGACCGTGCGCTGTCCCCTGCATCACGCCTGTTTCAGCCTCAAGACCGGCGAAGTGCTGAGTGCCCCGGGCTTGGGTTCACTGTTGCGCTGGAAGGTGGAGCGCCAGGGCGACACGCTCATCGTCAAGGAGAAGCTCGCACACGTCATCCGCTCCGCGCGCCAGTCGCCGACCGGTGCCATTCCGCCTTCCTCGGTGCTGATCGTAGGCGGGGGCGCCGCCGGCGAGGCCGCCGCCACCGCCCTGCGCTTCCACGGCTACGAAGGGCCCGTCACCCTCATCAGTGCCGAGGCGGGCCTGCCGCCCGACCGGCCCAACCTCTCCAAGGACTACCTCGCCGGCACCGCCCCCAAGGAATGGGTACCGGTGCGCGCCGCCTCGCACTACGAGAAGCAGCGCATCACCCTGGTGCCGGACACGCGCGTCGCCGCGCTCGATACGGCGAGACGCATGCTGCGCACCGCCGATGGGCGCGATTTCGGGTACGGGGCGCTGCTGCTCGCCACCGGCGCCGAACCAGTGCGCCTGCCGACGCCCGGCGCCGACCTGCCCCACGTCCACTATATCCGCACCCTGGCGGACTGCGAAGGCATCGTCCGAGGCATCGAAGCCGGTGCCAAGCGCGCGCTCGTGATCGGCGCGAGCTTCATCGGCCTCGAGGCGGCGGCCTCGCTCCGCACCCGCGGCCTCGAGGTCCACGTGGTGGGGCCGGAATCGCGTCCGCTGGAGCGGGTGCTGGGACCGGAACTCGGCGACTTCGTACGCGGACTGCACGAGAAGCAGGGGGTGGTCTTCCACCTCGGGCGCACGGTCACTTCCATAGAAGCCCAGCGCGCCGTCTTGAGCGACGGCAGCGCTCTTCCGGCGGACCTGGTGGTGATCGGCGTGGGCGTGCGCCCCGTCACCGCCCTGGCCGAACAGGCAGGTCTCGCGTTGGACAAGGGTGTGCGCGTGGACGAATACCTCGCCACCAGCGCTCCGGGCGTCTGGGCGGCGGGAGACATCGCCCGCTGGCCCGACCGGCACACGGGCGGCGCCATCCGCGTGGAGCATTGGGTCGTGGCCCAGCGCCAGGGCCAGACCGCGGCGCGGAACATGCTGGGGCACCGCGAGCCTTACACGGCGGTGCCCTTCTTCTGGAGCCAGCACTACGACGTGGCCATCAACTACGTGGGCCATGCCGAGAGGTGGGACAAACTGGAACTGGATGGAGACCCGGCCAGGCTCGACTGCGCCGTCAGCTACCGGTTCGGTGGGAAGCTGCTGGCCCGGGCGACCGTCGGCCGCGACCAGGGGAGCCTCGAGACCGAGGCCGAGATGGAGCGCGACTCCTGACGGGTTGCAGCTTCCCGGCTGGCGCCCGGAGCTCCTAGGCTAGAATGCCTCCATGAAAATCATGATCTTCGGCGCCTCCGGGATGGTGGGTCAGGGGGTGCTGCGCGAGTGCCTGCTGGCCGCGGACGTGCAGGCGGTGCTGCAGGTGGGCCGCAGCCCAGGCGCAAAACAGCACGCGAAGCTCAGGGAGCTCGTGCACCCGGACCTCTTCGACCTCAAGGCCGTGCGGGACCGGCTTGTAGGTTATGACGCCTGCTTCTTCTGCCTCGGCGTCTCCTCTGCCGGCATGAGCGAGGAGGATTACCGCCGCCTCACCTTCGAGCTCACCCTCGACATCGCCGAGCTCCTAGCCGAACTCAACCCACGGATGGTCTTCACCTACGTCTCCGGTCAGGGCACCGACAGCACCGAGCGCGGCAAGCTCATGTGGGCCAGGGTGAAGGGCAAGACCGAGAACAAGCTGCTGCGCCTGCCCTTCAAGGCCGCCTACATGTTCCGCCCCGGCATCATCCAGCCGCTCCATGGGGCCCGCTCCAAGACCCGCTCCTACCGCCTCTTCTATCTCTTCGCCGCCCCCTTCCTGCCCCTGGCGCGCCGCTTCTGGCCGGACCAGGTGCTCAGCACCGAGCAGGTCGGCCGCGCCATGCTCACCGCCGTGCGCAACGGCGCCCCCAAGAAGATCCTCGAGACCCCCGACATCCGCACCCTCGCGGGCGGACAGTAAGCCCTATCCCCACGGGTTTGCCGGCGCTTGACCTCGGGGTTCGTGGTTGTTACTCTGTTTTTAAGAGTACTCTGAATAGAGGACCCCATGCGTAGCGACCCGCAACAGGACCTGGCCTACATCCGCCAGGTGATGGAACAGACCCGCCGCTTCACCGTGATCAGCGGCAGCTACATGATCGTCTGGGGGGTGCTGATCAGCGCCGGCCTCGGCTTCGATCTCTGGGAGCTGCACACCGCAGCGCGCATCCCCGACGGCGACATCTGGCTCGGCCTCATCGTGGCGGGTTGGCTGCTGACCTTCTGGCTGCAGCGCCGCGAGGCCCGCTACGAACCCGTGGCGAGCTACGCCAGCCGCCTCATCGGCCAGATCTGGCTCGCCTGCGGCGTCGCCATGACCGTCGCCTTCACCGTCGGCGCCATGACGGGTGCCGTCCCGGGCTCCTCCGACGGCGGCCTCATGGCCCTGTTCGTGGGTATCGGGGTGTTCATGACCGGTGTGCTCACCGGCATGGCCTGGTTCCGGAACCTGGCGCTCGGCTGGCTGGCGGCGAGCATCGCCATGTTCGTGTGGCATGGCCAGGCGGCCATGTGGATCAGCATGGGCCTCTTGCTCGGGTGCTTCGTGGTACCCGGCGTGATCCTGAACCTCCAGGCCAAGGCGCTGCGCAAGACCCAGCCGTGACCGATTTCGACTACCAGCAGCTCGACGACATCATCCACTCCCGCATCCGCCTCGCGGTCATGGCGGTGCTGGTGGGAGTGGAGCGCGCCGAGTTCACCTTCCTGCGGGACCAGGTGCGCGCCACCGACGGCAACCTGGGCACGCACCTGAAGAAGCTGGAAGACGCGGGTTACGTCAGCACCCACAAGCACTTCGTGGACCGCAAACCCGTGACCGACTATGCCCTGACCAAGCGGGGCCGCCAGGCCTTCAGCGTCTACCTGAAACGCCTCGAGGAATTGCTGCCGCCCCGCACCTGACCGCCTGCGTGTACGACACATCTTAGAAACCCAACCGAAAGGGAATTGCCATGAAAAGTTCTGCCATCTTCCTCTTCTCCGCCACCGCGCTTTTCGCCGCACCGGCGTTCACCGATACCCTGGCGCTCGGCGACATGAGTCATGAGATCGAAGCCGCCTCCCACGCAGCCGACCTCGCCACGCTCGACAAACTGCAGCGATCCCTGCTGGCCGCCAGCAAGCAGGCCCCCACGGACAAGTACCTGGCGTACTACCTGGGCTACGCCGACTACTACCTGGCGGACTACTACGCCGACAGCGATGCCTCCAAGGCCACCGACTGCCTGCACGACGCGGAGTCGGCCCTGGAAGCGGCCGTGAAGCTGGACCCGGACTTCGCCGAAGCGGATGCGCTGCTCGGCAACAGCTACGGCTTCGAGATCGGCCTGCATCCCTACAAGGGCATGTGGCTGGGCGCCAAGTCCGCCAAGTACCTGGGCACCGCCATGTCGCTCTCCCCCCATGACCCGCGGGTACTGATGATGCAGGGCGTCAACGACTATTCGACCCCGGCTTCCTTCGGCGGCGACAAGAAGAAGGGCCTGCAGGAATACAGCCAGGCGCTGACCGAGTTCGGCAGCTACAAGGCGGCGGAGGCGGACGCCCCCACCTGGGGACATGCGGAAGCCTACGTGCTGCGGGGTGACGCGGAAGCCGATGCCAAGGACGACCAGGCCGCCGCGAAGGACTACCAGGCGGCGCTGGGGCTCGATCCCAACTATAAGCTCGCGGCCCTCAAGCTCGGCAAGCTCACGGCCGCCGCGTCGCAACACGCCGCTCTCTCAACCAAATAAGCATCCATCCGGCGGCAGGCGGCCTTAGGGAGCGGGCCGCCTGCCACCCGCACGAGGGAACCCATGGATACCCGATATCGGACTGCGTCGAGGAAGACCACTTATCTCGGCCTCGCCATCGCCCTCATGGGCATCTGGGCCTCCAGCCGCCTGCTGAGCGTGGTGTTCGGCGCAGAAACCATCTGGCTCGACTTCCTCAAAGAACTGGTGCGGCTCGGCCTGTGGGCGCTGCTGCTGTGGATGGTGGTAGCGAAGGAGCGCCTGCCGCTCCGCTCCATCGGCTGGGGCACCTCGCCGCTATGGAAATCCCTGGCCTGGGGCGTGGCGGGGTTCCTGCTCTCCGCCCTCGCCGGCGGCGTCGGGTTCCTGCTGGATGTCCCCCTGCATCTGCACTTCACCCTGCCCGGCGACGACACGCCGCTGTGGTTCGGCACCCTGATCGCCCTCGTAGCCGGGATCGTGGAAGAGACCTTCTTCCGCGGTTACGCCATGGAACGGATCAAAACACTCACCGGTAGCACGCTCCTCGCTTGGCTGCTGCCCTTGGGTGTGTTCGCCTCGCTCCACCTGTACTTGGGCTGGGCCGGCGTACTCAACGCCTTCTGCATGGGCCTCGTCATGGCGGCGCTCTATTGGTGGCGCCGCGACCTGCTCGGCAACATGATCTCCCACGCCCTCGTGGATCTCACTTTCGTGGTGCTGTTCCCCTGGCTGGCGCGCTGAAGCCGCATGGCAGCCGCGTCCGGGATGGGGTAGGGTCGTATGCCACCCCTTCGAGAGGAACCCGCGTGCAGATATCAGACATCCCCTTCGGGACCACCGACTGGTCGGCCATCGCTCCCACCGAGCACAAGGGCGACCGGGGCATGGCCTATTGGCGTACCCGTGAATTCGGCTCCATCCGTGTGCGCATGGTGGAATACACCCCAGGCTACGTGTCGGATCACTGGTGCCTGAAAGGCCACATCCTCCTCTGTCTCGAAGGCGAACTGCATACGAGACTCCATGACGGGCGGGAGTTCATCCTGCGGCCCGGCGTGAGCTATCAGGTGGCGGATGGCGCCGAGGCTCACCGCTCCTCCGCACCCACGGGCGCGAAGCTCTTCATCGTGGATTGAGCGCCCGGCAAGATTCGCTACATATCCCCTCTTCCGGGTGACGGCGGCGCAGGCTAAGATTCGCGCATCCTGATCCAGAGTAGTCCGCATGAGCAGAACGGTCGCCGTCCTGGGTTCCATCGTGTTCCTGACCCTGGTGCTGGGGCTCGTGGTCATCTTCTGCCCCTACATCTTCTGCTACTGGCGCATCGCCCCGCCGTTCTTCGGCTTCTTCCCCTTCCGTATCCTCGGTCTGCTCATGGCCGCCGTGGGCTTGGCGATGCTGCTGGATTGCTATGTACATTTCGCCCTGCGCGGCCTCGGCACCCCGGCGCCGGTGGCCCCGCCTCCCAACCTCGTGGTCTCGGGTCCCTACCGTTACGTGCGCAACCCCATGTACGTCGCCATCGTCGCTGCGGTCTGGGGCCAGGGCTTGTTCTTCGGCAACTGGCAGGTGATGCGCTACGGCCTCTACCTCTGGGTAGGCTTCTTCGCCTTCGTGGTGTTCTGGGAGGAGCGGGCACTGCACCGGAAGTTCGGCCAGCGCTACCTGGAGTTCTGCGCCCAAGTCCCCCGCTGGATACCGCGACTGCGCCCCGCGCCGGCGAAGGACTGAAAAAAGAAGCCCCGCGCCAGCGGGGTTTCTCATAGGCGGGACCGGATGAGGCGGCTAACGCCTGCCTTCCAGCTGGTCGCGCACATCGCCGGCGATGTTGTCCACGATCTTCTCCGGCGAACTGAAGTTGTTCTTGGTGCCCTGGTCGGTGTGGCTGTAGACCACCTGCCCATCCGAGACCCTTAACACCCGCACGGTGAGCGCCGCCCGCTCCGGGCGGAAGGTCATGGGCGCCACCCGGTGGAAATCCTGCATCTCTCCGTTGAGTACGTAGTCCAGGCCCTGCTGCCGGCCGATGGCCAGCGCCATATGGTCGCTCAGACCCCGGTCGGGCGCGATGCCGCGCTCCAGCGGCACGATCTTGAACACCTGGCCGCTCAGGGCCTGCAGCAGGATCTTGCCGGCGATGGCACCGGAACCCGCGCAGTCCGGCTGCTTGGGCACGGTGCAATCCCGCAGCATGAATACGCCGACCAGGCTGCCATCCGGGATCACCGGAGCATGCAGCTGCACCGGCACCTCGCCGCAGGCGACGAGCGACAGCGCCGCGAGGGAGACCAGCAGGGACGAGATCTTGTGCATAGAAATTAGGAGACCGGCGGCGTTCGGGCTTCTCATGTTGGGGCCGGGACCCATCCGGACCCCGTCGAAGGGCGCACATTCTAATGTGGTGCCCCGGCAGCTGCCAGCGCCCAAAAGGAAACCCCGCTATACGCGGGGTTTTCTGCAGTCCATAGAAGCGGCCGATCAGTGGGCTGGCTTACGGAAGCGGAAGATGAACTGGTCCGTCTTGCCGCGGATGGAGGGATCGAACACCGAGCTGGTGTGGGAGTCCGCAGGGTTCTTGAGGGCATCGCTAGATCCGTCGAACACGAAACCCGCGGCTTCCACTTCCTGCTTCACCACCGCCGGGTCGACGCGGTGCAGCTTCTCGGTGGCGCCGACGTCGCCGGCCTTGGCCACGTGGTCGATGACCACGAACACGCCGCCCGGCTTCAGGGCGTCGAACACTTGCTTGTCGAACTTGGCCATGTCCACCGGACCCATGAACTTGTCGTGGTAGTCATGGTAGTTCTCGCAGGTGAACACCACGTCCACCTGCGCCGGCGAACCCAAGGTCGCCGCGGGCTGGTGCAGGACGCTGACGTTGGTGTAAGGCGGCTGCTTGATCCGTTCCTCCCAATCGGCCACATCCTTGGCCATGTATTTGTCCATCTCGGTCGGCCACAGGGCGTATACGTGTCCCTTGTCGCCCACGATGCCACTGAAGATCCGGGTCCAATAGCCCTTGGCCGGCACCAGTTCCAGCACTGCATCGCCAGGCTTCACGCCGGCGAAGGTCACGACCGCCGCCGCCTGACGGCGGGCGTCGTCGGCCGAATCGTCCTTGCGGGCAGGAGCGTTCAAGGCGGTCGTCACATAAGCAGGGGTCGAATCGGCGGCCGAAACCGCGAACGGCGCCGTGAGCGCCAAGAGAGCGGCGAGCAAGCTGAGACGCATGGGATTTCCCTCCGTTTGGAAGACTCGGATTCTAACCATAGACCCAGCCAGGGCTTGTGAAATTTCATGGAGCAGCGGATTCCCGCCTGGCTTCTCCCCTGGGGTCTCGGGCCTGGCCCGCCCATCAGCTGACGGATGGCACCGCCGCCAAGCCACTGATTCCGGTTGGGATTACATCCCAGTAAGGTTTTGGCCTACATAAAATTGTCTCGGTTCCACTACATAATTCCCCTTAATAGGTAAAATGCGCCGCGGCCCAAAAAGCCCAAATCCAGGAAACCGGACCATGTTGGAAAAGCTCTTCCGCAAACAGACCCCGAAAGCCGAAGCCCCCAAGCTGGGCCAGGCCCCGGCCCGGGACCTCCCTTATGAGCCGGGACTCGTCGCTGCCTTCACCCAACAGCACCGCGACCTCGTGATGTTGCTGCTGAAGGCCAACAGTGCCGCCCAGCAGGACCGCTACGAGGAAGTGAAGGACGCCCTGGAACGTTTCAAGAACGGCCTCAACGAGCACCTGACCCAGGAGAACCTCAAGCTCCACCCCTACATCGGCGCCCACCTCAAGGGCGAGAACAGCAAGGACGTGCTGCGCGACATGCGCCACAACAGCGCGCGCATCCAGGGGGCGGTGGATGGTCTCATCAGCCACTACTTGGGCTACCCCGTGAGCGGGGTGAACGTGGAGCGCTTCGAGATGGAGATCGCGGGCGTGATCGAGGAGTTCAGCCAGGAGCTGGAGACCGAGGAAGCCTCCTTCTATACCCTCTACCAGTCACCGGGTTCCTACTGAACCCAATCCGCCCAGGCACCGTCGCATCCTGCGGTCAGGAGCTATACTCCCCTCGCACTGACTTAGGTGAGAGGGAGCGCGCCATGGCCAAGAAGCAGACCCGCCGCCGCAAGAAGAAGCCGGAGCCCTCCCGCAAGAAGACCCATCGCCGCAAAAAGCCGGCGGCCGGCACCGGCAGCACCGGGCCCCGGGCGCGCTGAGCCATGACCCTGTCCGACTACCTCGCCTCCTACTACGAACTCAGCGGCAAGGCGAGCGACGTGTCGCGCCAGCTGGCTTTCGCCGGCATCGCCGTCATCTGGGTATTCCACCAGGGCCATGGCAGCGCCGTCGACGTGCCCGGCTCCCTGATCGCACCCGCCGCCCTCTTCATCGGCGGCCTCGCCTGCGACCTGCTGCAATACGTCTCCGGCACCCTGATCTGGGGCGCCTTCCACCGCATCCAGGAACAGCGCCTCGGCGCCGGCAGCAAGAAATCCCTCACCGCCCCCGCCTATTTCAACTGGCCCGGACTGTTCTTCTTCTGGTCCAAGCTCGGGCTGATCCTGATCGGCTACCTGCTGCTGCTGCGCTACCTGCTCTCGATCATCTGAACCGGCCTGCTACGAGGCCCCTCTCCGCGCCTGCCGTACCCAAGCCCTTGAAACGCAAGGGCCCTTTTATTTCTTCCGGAAGACCCCACTCCCTAACAATATCCCCCTCCCCCATACGTCTATAGGGTATGCATGAGCCGCCGCGGGCCGCCGCCATGACCGCCGGACAGGAACGCCGGGTCTCCGAGGAGATCGCCCGCGAGGAGCCACGCCTGCGCCGCTTCATACGCCGGCGCGTGGGTAACGAGGCGGACGTGGAAGACATCCTGCAGGACGTCTTCTCGGAGTTGGTGGAGGCCTACCGGCTGATGAAGTCGGTGGAAGACGTGGGCGCCTGGCTGTTCCGGGTGGCCCGCAACCGCATCACGGATCTGTTCCGCAAGCGCTCCACCGAAGCCCGGGCGGAGCTGCCCGAGGGTGATGGAGACGAGGACGAGGGTCTGGATCTCGAGGCGATCCTCGCCTCGGCGGAAGCGGGTCCCGAGACGGCCTATACCCAGGCCCTGTTGCTGGACGAGCTGGAAGCGGCCTTGAGCGAGCTCTCCCCTGAGCAGCGGGAGGCCTTCATCGCTCACGAGTTCGAGGGCAAGAGCTTCAAGGAGCTCGCCGCCGAGACGGGCCAGAGCGTGAACACGCTGCTCTCCCGCAAGCATTACGCGGTGCGCTACCTGCGGCAGCGGCTGCAGGTCCTATATGAGGAATTCAAGGAACCATGAGGAGATTCACATGAAGCGTCATTGGATAATGAAGGGCGTGATGTTCGGAGTGTTCGCGGTGCTCGCCGCGTTCCTGTTCGGCTACGTGGCCATGAGCCTGTGGAACTGGCTCATGCCCGCGATCTTCGGCCTGAAGACCCTCGACTACTGGCAGGCCCTGGGCCTCCTGGTGCTGAGCTGGATATTCTTCGGACGCTTCCGCGGCGGCCACTGGCACCGCCACGGCCACCACTGGCGTCATCGCCTGGCGGAGCGCTGGATGCGCATGAGCCCGGAGGAGCGCGAAGCCTTCCGCCGCGACATGCAAGACCACTGGCACCACGGGTGAGCTCCATGCGTCACGACACCGGGCCCGAAGACGGGCACCACGCCCCCGGCCTGCTGCTGCACAGCGCCGGCTTCTACGACCTCACGGTCTGGCTCCTGAGCCTGGGCCGGGGGCGCGGCTTCCACGAGAAGTTCCTGGCACTCGCGGACCTCAAACCCGGCGAGACGGTGCTGGACGTGGGTTGCGGCACCGGCAGCCTCGCCCTCGTGGCCAAGCGCGCGGTGGGACCCGCAGGCGCCGTGTTCGGCGTGGATGCCTCCCCCGAGATGCTGGCGCGCGCCACCAAGAAAGCGCGCCGTGCCGGCCTCGAGGTGGTCTTCAGCCGGGCTCCCGCCCAGCACCTGCCCTACCACGACGCCGAGTTCGATACGGTGTTCAGCACCCTGATGCTCCACCACCTCCCGCGCGGCTCCCGCGGCGAGTGCGCTACCGAGATCGCCCGGGTGCTGAAGCCGGGCGGCCGGGTGCTGGCGGTGGATTTCGAGGCCCCCGCCGGCCGGCGCGGCCTCCACCGCCACGGCGGATTGAGCCTCGACGAGATGATCACGCTCTTCAGGAGCGCGGGCCTGCGCGTGGAAAACAGCGGCGCGACCGGCATCGCCGGGATGCAGTTCCTGCTCGCCACGCGCCCCGGCTTCAGGGCCGAGGGACCGCGCGCGGGAGACGGGATCGCCCTGTTCTAGTGGGGCGCCACGGCTGCGTCGTACTCCTGCGCCACCCCATCCAGCAAGGCCTGCAGGGCGGTGGCATCATACCAATGCCCGTCGTGCATCACGCCGAGCGGTTTGCGAAGAGTGGATAAATCTTGCAGCGGATCCGCAGCGCTCAGCACCAGGTCTGCGCGGTTCCCCGCCGCGACGGTGCCGAATGGCTCCGCGCCGCGGACATAGCGATGGATGAACTCCCCCGGCGTGCGGGTGGCGGCGGCCAGCACTTGATAGCGGCTGAGGCCATCGGTTACGAGCAGGTCCATATCGTCGTGCAGCGAGAAGCCCGGCACCAGTCCCGGGATGCTGGGTGAGTCAGTGCCGGTGATAAGAGAAACCCCGGCATCGGCCATATCCTTGGTGAAGCGCCGCAGGAACGCGAAGTTGGCGTCGACGTTTCCCGATTTCTTGTCGTAGCCGGCCTTGCTCCAGCTGATGCGCCTCATGGGTGAGAGATAGCGCAGCTCAGGACTGCGCATGAGACCCGCCACCACGTCCGGCTTGCCCCACTGACGGGCGATGGTGCCGTAGGTATTGAGGTCGGCGGTGACGTAAGCCCCGTCGTGCTTCACGAAGGCGATCACCCGCGGGATGTCCGCTGGGTTAGGCGGCGTCGGATCGAGGATTGCCGGATTGGGAGCGCTCAGGTCCGGGTGCGAGAACACCGTGTACAGGAACTCCTCCGTATGGGCCACCATCACCTGGCCCATGGCGAGCTGTTTCTCGATTCCCACGCGGGTCACACCGTGGCCTATGACGTGCAGGTGCTGGCGCCTGCCCTCCTCGATCAGCGCCTGGAAGCAGGCCGGCGAGAGGTCATTGTAGACCTTGATGAAGTCATAGCCGTTGGTCTTGGCGATATCCACGACGGCGCGGGCTTCGGCCGGCGTGGTGACGAAGAAGTTGCCGAACTGAGGCGAACCGTCGATCATGAAGCCGGCATATATATGCGGGCCAGGCAACCCGTCGGCGTTGACCTCGGGCCGCACATGGTCCATGAAACCTTCAGAGGCATGGCCCATATTGAGGACGGTGGTGACGCCGTTGGCGAGATAGACCTTCATGTCCTCGGCGGTATCGGAATGGACGTGCATATCCGCGAGGCCGGGAGAGAGATAAGCCGTCCCATGGCCGTCGATCACCGTGGCCCCCGCCGGCACGGCAAGGTCGGGGCCGATGGCCTTGATGTTTCCGTCCTCCACCAGCACCGTCTGGCCGCGCAGCACCCGCTCCCTGTCCATGGGCACCACGTTCACCCCCACGAAGGCGGTGATGCCGGGCTGGGCAGCCGGCGGCGAATCCGCGAAGGCGGGCGATGCAAGACCGAGCAAGGCGGAGAAAACCATGCCCGACCGGTACAGGCTGGTCTTGCGGGTCTGTGAAAGCATGAGGCGCCCCTTAGTTGAACTACTATTTAGATGCCCGAGGGGCGCAATAGTTTAGTCGCACCGCTGTAGTACCTCAGTGCAACCAGGGCGTGAGCGACAGGCTCCAGATCTTGGTGGCGCCGGTGAAATACACCCTGCGGCGATCGGAGCTCAAGCGGAAGCCCCAGGGCAGGTCTGCATTGGTGACGTCGCCCAAGTCCTCAGGTTTGCCCCAACGCCCGTCCCGGTGGAAGGAGATGCAGAGCCGCCCGAGGCCGCCCTTCACCCGACCGTAGTCGAACACCATGAAGGACTCATCCGGCGCCACCGCCGCATCGTGGGTCGCGACCGCGGGGTCGCCGATGTCCACACGCACCGCCGGGAGGTACTGGCCGTCCCGGTACTGGGCGCGGAAGAAATGCACCGCCCCCTGGTCCCAGCGCATGAAATAGAGGCTCCCGTCCGCCACGATGTCCGGGAAGTCCACGAAGGCGTCGGTGTTCACCCCGGGTCCGAGCCACACGGGCTCGCCCCAAGCCTCGCCCTTCCTGTCCACCCGCCAGATGTTGCTGCCCGGCTGCGGCCGGCCGAAGAGGGTCTGCACCAGGGGCTTGCCGCTGGGCGTGACCGGACGGTCGGAATCGAAGAGCAGGTAAGAGCCATCCGGCGCCAGCACCGGGTTCTGGTCGAACCAACGGCCCGAGAACGGCGCCACCGTGGCCTTGCCCCAAGTGCCGCCCACCTTGCGGGCGATCATGATGGTCTTGCTGGTGGCCGTGGGGCTACGGTCGAAGAACACCGTGTCCCCGTCCGCCGAGAACTCCGGCGTGTCGTCCGTTGCGAAGTCGAGCGCCGCACCCAGGTCCACGGGATGCGGCGCGGCCGCCGCCGCCCAGCACAGATGCACCCCGTACAGGGAGAACAACGTCGCCAGCAGGGTGCCGATGCTGCGTCGGTTCATTGCATCGGTTTCTTGAAGCGGAAGATGAACTGGTCGTTGTGCCCCGCCATGGGCGGCTCGTAGGACATGAGCAGGTGGGTATCGGCCGTGTTCTTGAGCGCATCGCTCTCGCCGTCGAACACGAAGCCCGCCGAATCCACCTCCTTCTTCACCGCCTCGGGGTCGACGCGATGGATGGTGTCCGTGTCGGCGAAGCCCGAGCCCGCCGGTGCCACGTTGTCGATCACCACGAACAGGCCGCCGGGCTTCAGGGCGTCGAACACCTTCTTATCGAAAGCGCCCATGTCCACCGGACCCATGAACTTGTCGTGGTAGTCATGGTAGTTCTGGTTGGTGAACACGACGTCCACGGCCTCCGGCACCTTGAAATCGGCATCCGCCTGGCGCAGCAGGCTCACGTTGGAATAGGTCGGCGTGGCCACGAGCTTCTGCCAGCGGGCATAGCTGTTCTCCACGTACTGCTGGTAGCCGTCCGCCCAGATGGTGTACACGTGGCCCGAGGGTCCGACGATGCCGCTGAAGACCTTGGTCCAATAGCCGCCACCCGGTAGCAGCTCCACCACCTTCTGCCCGGGCTTCACCCCGATGAAGGTCATGATGGCGGCGGTGTGGCGCTCGTAGTCGTAGTCCGCGGCGGCCCCGGCCTGGCGCTCCGGCGCGGCGAGGGCGGCGGTGACATAAGCCGGCACGGCGGGGTCCGCCGCTCCGGCGTCGAACACAGGCGAAAACACCATGAAAGCGAGGGTTCCGACGACGAGGCGGCGCATGGGGGGCTCCTCAAGGGATGAAGGGTCCCCGCTATAGACCCGCCGGCGGGCGATAGATTCCCTTCCGGTGGCCATACCCGGGAACCTGCAAAGGGATCGGAAGTGGTCATAGGAGCCCCGGGCCGCATGCAGTACTTTCCCGAGCACGAGCAACCTCGTCCCTGGGAGATATCCATGAAGATGTTCCTGTCCGGCAGCGCC
>DASSIS010000026.1:0-4244 GCA_035691665.1 Gammaproteobacteria bacterium
GAGGATCTGGCCCTGGTCTCGGCCGTGGGCCGCCGCCATGCGGGTAAATCCCTGCAGGACATCGGTGGCGGGCCGCGCACCGACGTCCGCATCCACGCGAGCGTCGCCGAAGCCCTGCAGGCGGGTCCCGCGGAGGTGTTCATCGACTACACACGGCCCGAGGCGGTGAAGGGCAACGTGCTTGCCGCCATCGAGGCGGGCTGCCACGCGGTGATCGGCACCTCCGGCCTCACGGATGCGGATTACACCGAGATAGATGGCTGGGCGCAGCGCAAAGGCGTCGGCGTGTTCGCCGCCGGCAACTTCTCCATCACCGCCGCGCTCATGCAGCATTTCTCCGCCGTCATGGCCAAGCACATGCCGCACTGGGAGATCCTGGATTACGCATCGGATGCCAAGCCCGATGCGCCGAGCGGCACGGCGCGGGAACTGGCCATGCAGCTCTCGCGGGTGGCGAAGCCCGCTTGGAAGGTGCCGGTGGAGGAGACCCAGGGGCTGAAGGAGAGCCGGGGTGCGACCCTGAACGGTTCCCAGATGCACTCCATCCGGGTGCCGGGTTACTACTCCGCCATCCAGGCCGTCTTCGGCGACGCCGGGGAGCGCATCGAGCTGCGCCACGAGTCCACGAGCTACGCCCCTTACGTGGCGGGTACTCTATTGGCCACAAGAAAGGTCAGCGGCTTTAAAGGATTAAAAAGAGGGATGGGCACACTTCTTCAGCTGTGACGCACACGGATGTGCGAATGCCGCGGGAGGCAGGATGCCGAGAGCGGCCTCGCGGCGCGGGGTTCGCCGCACTGCGGCGAACTCTCCGCCACAGGATGCGGAGCGATGCAGGCGGAGCTGGTCACGGCTCCAGGGATGGATAGCAGACTGTCTTGGTCTCAGACAGGCTTTTCAGGTGTGAACTCCGCAAAGTCCTCGGAACGAGGCATCTTTTGCATTACGGCTTCGAGTTCAGTGGGAGCAGGTATCACCTTGCGCTGCACCAGATCGAGCCAGGCTCCCTGGCAGTCGATCACGCAGGCCAGGTCCCCGTCCGGGCGCAGGATGCGGTGGCGGATGCGCCAGTGTTTGCGGTTGGGGGAGAGGCCGGTGGCTTCGCAGCTCACCTGGATGTTCTCGTTGAAGTGGACCTCCCGCAGGTACTTCAGGTTCTCCGCGAACAGGATGGGGCCCATGCGCATCTTCATGAACTGGGTGAGGCCGAAACCCTGCTCCGTCAGGAAGGCTATCCGGGTCTGGGCGCCGTAGTCGGCATAGGCGCTGTGGCGCATGTGGCCGTTGGGGTCGAGGTCGGCCCAGCGGACCGTGAAGGTCTTGGCGTAGATACCACTCATGGGGACTGGTCCCGTGTCGGGCAGGCGCCTTTGGAGCGGCGCGGCCCGGCTATTTTAACCTGGGGCGGCCCGAGCGGCCCCGAAAGCGGTTGTCCCTGGGGGCCGTATCGGCGAAAATACGCGCCTTTTCCCGGAGCCTCCATGCCCTCCAGACGCGAACTCGCCAACGCCATCCGCGCGCTCGCGATGGATGCCGTGCAGAAAGCCAATTCCGGCCATCCCGGCATGCCCATGGGCATGGCGGACATCGCCGAAGTCCTCTGGAACGATTACCTGAAGCACGATCCGGCCGAGCCCAAGTGGGCCGATCGGGACCGCTTCGTGCTCTCCAACGGCCACGGCTCCATGCTGCTCTACGCGCTGCTGCACCTCACGGGTTACGCGCTGCCCCTGGACGAGCTCAAGCGCTTCCGCCAGCTGCACTCCAAGACCCCGGGCCACCCCGAGTACGGCCTCACGCCCGGTGTCGAGACCACCACCGGTCCCCTGGGCCAGGGTCTCGCCAACGCCGTGGGCATGGCCATCGCCGAGAAGGCGCTCGCCACGCAGTTCAACCGCCCGAGCTTCAAGGTGGTGGACCACCACACCTACGTGTTCCTGGGCGACGGTTGCTTGATGGAAGGCGTCTCCCACGAGGCCTGCTCGCTCGCGGGCACCCTGGGCCTGGGCAAGCTCATCGCCTTCTACGACGACAACGGCATCTCCATCGACGGCGAGGTGCACGGCTGGTTCACGGACGACACGCCCAAGCGTTTCGAGGCCTACGGCTGGCACGTGGTGCCGAAGGTGGATGGCCACGACGCCGAGGCGGTGAAGCGCGCCATCGAGGAAGCGCGCGCCGTCAGCGACAAGCCTTCGCTCATCTGCTGCAAGACCATCATCGGCTTCGGCTCGCCCAACAAGCAGGGCAAGGAATCGAGCCACGGCTCGGCGCTGGGGGAGGCCGAGGTGGCGCTGGCCCGCAAGCAGCTCGGTTGGAACCACGGCCCCTTCGAGATCCCGCAGGAGTACTACCAGGCCTGGGACGCGCGCCCGCGCGGCAAGGCCTTCCGTCAGAACTGGGAGACGCTGTTCGCCGGCTACGCCAAGTCCTACCCGGAGCTCGCCGCCGAGTTCAAGCGCCGCATCTCGGGTGCATTGCCGGCCGATTGGACGGCGAAGATGCAGGCCTTCGTCGAGAAGCAGTCGGCGGAGGGCGCCGAGATCGCCACGCGCAAGGCCTCGGAAGTGGCGCTCAACGCCTTCGGCCCGGCCCTGCCGGAACTGCTCGGCGGATCCGCCGATCTCACGGGCTCCAACCTCACCTGGTGGAAGGGCTCCCGCGCCATCACCCGCCAGGACTTCGGCGGCAACTACCTCTTCTACGGAGTGCGCGAGTTCGGCATGTCCGCCGCCATGAACGGCCTGGCGCTGCACGGCGGCTTCATCCCCTACGGCGGCACCTTCCTCACTTTCTCGGATTACGCCCGCAACGCCCTGCGCGTGGCCTCCATCATGGGGGTGGGCAGCATCTATATATATACGCACGACTCCATCGGCCTCGGCGAGGACGGCCCCACCCACCAGTCGGTGGAGCAGCTGTCCTCCCTGCGCCTCATGCCCAAGATGGAGCTGTGGCGCCCCTGCGACGACACCGAGACCTCCATCGCCTGGCTGCGCGCCATCGAACGGCGCGACGGCCCCACGAGCCTCGCGCTGTCGCGCCAGAACCTGCCCCATTTCGCCCGCAGCGCCGCCCAGCTTGCAGCGGTGCGTCGCGGGGGTTATGTATTGGTGGAGACGCAGGGCGCGCCGGACGCCATCCTGATCGGCACCGGTTCCGAGGTGGCGCTCGCGGCCGCCGCCGCCAGGAAGCTGGCGGAGAAGGGCGTCAAGGTGCGGGTGGTGTCCATGCCCTGCACCAGCATCTTCGACGCCCAGGACGCGGCCTACCGCGAGAGCGTGCTGCCTGCCAAGGTGCGCGCCCGGGTCGCGGTGGAGGCGGGCGTGACCGTCTTCTGGCGGGCCTACGTGGGCGACGCCGGCCGGGTGGTGGGCCTGGACCGCTACGGCGAGTCCGCTCCGGCCAAGGACGTGTTCGAGTATTTCGGCTTCACCGTGGACAACGTGGTGAAGCAGGTGGAAGCGGCGGTCGCCGCGGTCAAGTGAAATCTGATTCGATCTGAGGAGAGCGAGAGATGGCCATCAAGGTAGGTATCAACGGTTACGGCCGTATCGGCCGCAACATCCTGCGCGCCCTGTACGAGGCGAAGCGCACCGGCGAGATCCGGATCGTCGCCGTCAACGACCTGGGCGACGCCGCCACCAATGCCCATCTCACCAAGTACGACACCGCCCACGGCAAGTTCCCGGGCGAGGTCGCTGTGGACGGCGAGCACATGGTGGTGAACGGCGACAAGATCCGCGTGTTCGCCGAGCGCGACCCGGCCAAGATCGGCTGGGGCTCGGTGGGCGTGGACGTGGTGCTGGAATGCACCGGCCTCTTCACCAGCAAGGCCAAGGCCTCGGCCCACATCCAGGGCGGCGCCAAGAAGGTGGTGATCTCGGCCCCGGGTGACAAGGACGTGGATGCCACCGTGGTGTTCGGCGTGAACGAGAAGACCCTCAAGGCCTCCCATACCGTGATCTCCAACGCCAGCTGCACCACCAACTGCCTGGCACCCCTGGCCAAAGTCCTGCACGAGAGCATGGGGATCGTGGGCGGTCAGATGACCACCATCCATTCCTACACCAACGACCAGGTCCTGACGGACGTGTTCCACAAGGACATCCGCCGGGCCCGTTCCGCCACCCATTCCATGATCCCCACCAAGACCGGCGCTGCCGCGGCCCTCGGCCTGGTGATCCCGGAACTGGCGGGCAAGCTGGATGGCTACTCCATCCGCGTGCCCACCATCAACGTGT
>DASSIS010000027.1:0-3451 GCA_035691665.1 Gammaproteobacteria bacterium
CTCGATAAACTGGATCGTGCGCAGGCCAACTTAAAACAGATGCTGGACTGACAGGGTTTATAGACTTCAAGTATCTAAGTAACCCCTTTTCGGTTCCAAAAGTACCTGGTAAGTGGCCGATGTTCCATGCCAATGCGAGAATTTGTAGTGCTGCATTTAATGAGGAGCATGTGGATGTTTCGAAATTTATGGAGTTTGCAGAGCCATAACATTTTATGTTCGAGGCGAAATAAAGCATTGATACGGTGTAATCCCACCTAACATGCCTCATTCCGTTAAATACTGGACTAATTGCTCCTAGGTGACGAAGTTTATTTAGACGGGTAATTTCATGCTTGGCAAGTAGGGTTTCATAGAGAATGTGTGCGGATTCATAGAGAGGGATTTGAACTTCGCCAATTCCAGACAAGAAATGTTTGATTTGTGTCACGGCGTAGTACTCCCTGTAGACATTGCCGCTTTTGAGACTTCTAGTTTTTAGTCTTTCTTGTCCTGGCAGGTTCTTTAATCATAATTAATTTCTTGGCCTTCACACATGAGCCAAGGCCCCTTGCTAGATCATCCCTAATACTCCGCGCATCGAACTTCGGCCCGGGCCGCAGGCCATACCACCGGTTGCGGCCCGATTCCTTGGCGGCGTAGAGGGCGTGGTCCGCCAGGTTCACCAATAGCTCCCAGTCCACCCGGTCCGGGGCGTTCTGGAGGAAGGGGTATTCGGTGTAGCCCATGGAGCAGGTGATCCTGATGGCCTCGCCGCCCGGCAGGCGGAAGGGGCTCTCGCTCACGCTCTTGTGGATGCGGTCGATGACATGGGCGGTCTCCTCCCGCGGCATGGGTCGGAACACGATGAGGAACTCCTCGCCGCCCCAGCGCACCACGTAGTGCCCCGCGCGCACGCTCGCCACGAAGCGCTCCGCCATCTGCTTCAGGAGCGCGTCGCCGGCGAAATGCCCCTGCTTGTCGTTGACCTCCTTGAAATGGTCCACGTCGGCGATGGCGAAGGCGATCACCCGGTTGGTGTTCTCGGCCCGCTCCCGGTCGCGGCGGAAGTGGGCGAGGTCGGAGGGCAGCTGCTGGCCTAAGTAGCGTCGGTTCTTGAGGCCCGTGAGCGGGTCGGTCTGGCTCGCGTCCTCCAGCTGGCGGTTCAACACCTTGAGGGCCGCGGTGCGTTCCGCCACCACTTCCTCCAGGTATTCCCGCTGGCGCTTGAGGCTGCGCACCTGCAGCCGGTAACCGAGGAACACCAGCAGCGCCACCAGGAGCACCGCGAGGCTGCGGAACCACCAGGTCTCGTAGAAGAAGGGCTCGATGCGCAAGGCCATGCTGGCCGGGTCTTCGGCCCAGACGCCGGCGTTGTTGCTGCCCTTCACCTCGAACACGTAGTCGCCGGGAGAGAGGTTGGTGTAGTTCACCACCCGCCGCGAGACGTCGTCCAGCACCTGCCAGTCGTCCTCGTAGCCCCGCAGCCGGTAGCTCAGCTCCACGCTGCGCGGGTTCTGGAAGCTCAGCACCGAGAAGCGGAAGGCGAGGTCCCGGGCGCGGGAGGGGATGCGCAGGGGTTTGCCCAGGTATTCCTGCCAGGTCTTGCCGTAGTACACGGCTTCCACCACCACGTTGGGCACCACGTCGTTCTGGTGCACGTGGCGGGTGTCCACGCTCACCACGCCGTTGCGGGAGGGGAGCCAGAGGCGGGTGCCGTCGAAGTAGCCGCGGGCGTTGCCGGCGCCGTTGCAGCAATAGCCCTTCTCGCTGCCGGACCACTCCCCCTGCTCGCTCAGGATGCGCTGGGGATGGACCGAGTCCTGCTTGCCGGCGGCGAGGGCCTCCAGGTCCGCGATGTGCATGCGGTAGATGCCGCGGATGCCCGCCACCCAGAGCCATTCCTTCGCCGCGTCCGGCGTCATGAACGTGGGGGTGTTGGCGGGCAGGCCCTGGGCCGCGTGCAGCGCGTGCCATTGCTTGCCGTCGTAGAGGTACATGAGGTCTTCGCTGAACACGCCCACCAGGAGCGCGCCGTCCGGCAGCTCGCCGATGGCGGTGACGAAGGCGTCGCCGAAACCCGCTTCCGCCCCGAAGGGCTGGAAACGGCTGCCGTCGAACTGGTAGAGGCCGGCGAGCGTGCCCACCAGGAGGCGGTGGTCGCGGGTCTCGTAGATGAGGCGCGCACGCACGTCCTTGAGGCCCGCTTCCATGCCGTAGCGGGTGAGGACACCGTCGGCGAGGCGGAACACGCCGTCGAGACTCGCGATCCAGAGGGTGCCGGCATGGTCCTGGAATATGCCCTGCACGGTGATGCCCTGCAGCGGCGCGAGGACGGCCGGGTGCAGCACGCGGCCGTCCTGGTATTGCACCAGGCCGCCGCCGGTGCCGACCCACAGGCGCGTGCCGTCGTCGAACAGGGTGTAAGCGTTGGGCCCCGGCAGTTCCGCCGCGGGGATGGCGAGGGTGTAACGGCCGCCCTTCAACAGATACACGCCGTTGGCGGTGCCCACCCAGGTGCCGCCGTCGTGGCCGACGCTGTAACCGACGCTGTAATTGGGCGTCACGCACCAGGTGAGGGTCTCGCCCAGGCCCTCGGTGGTGGTGTAGCGCTGGGTGTAGCCGTTCCACAGGCGCGAGACGCCGAAGGCGCGGGTGCCGAGCCAGAGGTCGTGCTCGCGATCCTCGTAGATGGACTGCACCTGGGCCACGGTCCGGGTCTCGTTCGCCGGCGTGAACTGCTGCAGGGCGTCGCCCGCGAGCCGCGCCAGGCCGCCGTTGGTGGCGACCCAGAAGTTGCCGTCGGAATCCTCATAGAAGGTGTTGATGGCGAGGTGCAGCTCCGCCGGATCGCCGGCGGCCCGCTGCCAGCCCTTGCCGGTGAAGCGGAACAGGCCCTTGCTGGTGCCGGCCCAGAGCGCGTCGTCGTGGGCGATGAGGCCCGTGACCATGGTGCCTGCGCCTTCCGGCGCGGCGATGCTCTTGGTGCCGCCGAGGGTCTCGAGGTAGATCTTGCCCACGCCGCCCACCCACAGCGCGCCGTGCCACTGCAGGAGCGAGAACAGCGACTCCGCCGGCACGCTGGCGTCGCGGTGCAGGCCGTCCTTGTCCACGCGCAGGAGACCGGTGCTGGTGGCGGCCATGAGGCGCCCGTCGCTGAAGGCCAGCGCGCGCACGTCCGCTTCCTTGTTCACGCCCTTGTCGGCGGCGGTGACGAGGTGCAGCGCGTCGTCCTGGTACCAGGCGACGCCCTTGTTGGTGCCCATCCACAGGGTGCCGTCGGGGGCCGTGAGCAGCGCCGTGCCCCAGTAGCTCGGGAGATAGGACCTGAAGCTCACGCCGTCGAAGCGGGCGAGGCCGTCCTGGGTGCCGAACCATATATAGCCGTCTTTGCCCTGGGCGATGGAGAGCACGGTGATCTGGGGCAGGCCCTGCTCCACGGACCAGGTGTCGACGGCGTAGTCGTGGAAGG
>DASSIS010000028.1:0-12679 GCA_035691665.1 Gammaproteobacteria bacterium
GCAGATATCGCGCAACTGCTCGCCTTCGGCGTCAAGTACAAGGCGTCCGACCTGCACCTGTCCGCGGGGGTGCCGCCCATGATCCGGGTCGACGGCGTCGTGCGCCGCTTCAACATGCCGCCGCTGGAGCACAAGGACGTACACGACATGGTGTACGACATCATGAACGAGAAGCAGCGCAAGGACTACGAGGAATTCCTCGAATGCGACTTCTCGTTCGAGATACCGAACCTGGCGCGCTTCCGCGTCAACGCCTTCAACCAGAACCGCGGCTCCGGCGCCGTGTTCCGCACCATCCCGTCCAAGATCCTCTCGCTGGAGGATCTGAACGCTCCGGGCATCTTCAAGGACATCTCGGACAATCCGCGCGGCATCGTGCTGGTCACCGGGCCCACGGGCTCGGGCAAGTCCACCACCCTCGCGGGCATGATCAACTACAAGAACGAGAGCGAGTTCGGCCACATCCTCACCATCGAGGACCCCATCGAGTTCGTGCACGAGTCGAAGAAGTGCCTCATCAACCAGCGTGAGGTGCACCGCGATACCCTGGGCTTCAACGAGGCGCTGCGCTCGGCCCTGCGAGAGGATCCGGATGTGATCCTGGTGGGCGAGATGCGCGACCTCGAGACCATCCGTCTCGCGCTCTCCGGCGCCGAGACCGGCCACCTGGTGTTCGGCACGCTGCACACGAGTTCCGCCGCCAAGACCATCGACCGCATCGTGGACGTGTTCCCGGCGGCCGAGAAGGACATGGTACGGTCCATGATCTCGGAGTCGCTGCGCGCGGTGATCTCCCAATCGCTGCTCAAGAAGATCGGCGGCGGCCGCGTCGCGGCTCACGAGATCATGATCGGCACCCCGGCCATCCGTAACCTGATCCGTGAGAACAAGATCGCGCAGATGTACTCGGCGATCCAGACCGGCCAGCAGCACGGCATGCAGACCCTTGACCAGTGCCTGCAGGAGCTGATCCGCAAGGGCGTGGTGACCAAGGAAGAGGCCCGCAACAAGGCCACCCAGAAGGAACTGTTTACTTGATTCGTGTGCGGTGCGTCCCTGCACCGCATAGAGGTTTATAGAGCGCACCCAAGGGGGAGGCGCGGAGTTCGAGATGGAAAGAGATCAAGCCATAAAATTCATGCAGGACCTGCTGCGCGCCATGATCCAGCGCAAGGGTTCCGACCTGTTCATCACCGCCGGCTTCCCGCCGGCCATGAAGGTGGACGGCTCCATCACGCCCGTCACCGACAAGCCGCTCTCCCCGGACCAGAGCGCCATGCTGGTGCGCGCCATCATGAACGACCGGCAGACCAAGGAGTTCGACGCCAGCAAGGAATGCAACTTCGCCATCAACCCGCCGGGCATCGGGCGCTTCCGCGTCAACGCCTTCGTGCAGCAGGGCCGCGCCGGCGCGGTGCTGCGCACCATCACCACCGAGATCCCGGATTTCGACAAGATGGGCCTGCCGGAGGTGCTGAAGGAAGTGGTGATGAGCAAGCGCGGGCTCGTCATCATGGTGGGCGGCACGGGTTCGGGTAAGTCGACTTCGCTGGCCGCGATGCTGGGCTACCGCAACAAGAACACCAAGGGCCACATCATCACCATCGAGGACCCGATCGAGTACGTGCACCCGCACCTGGGCTGCCTCATCACCCAGCGCGAGGTGGGCGTCGACACGGACTCCTGGGAGATCGCCCTCAAGAACACCCTGCGCCAGGCGCCGGACGTGATCCTCATTGGCGAGATCCGCGACCGCGAGACCATGGAGCACGCCGTGCAGTTCGCCGAGACCGGCCATCTGTGCCTCTCCACGCTGCACGCCAACAGCGCCAACCAGGCGCTGGACCGCATCGTGAACCTGTTCCCCGAGGAGCGCCGCCAGCAGCTGCTCATGGACCTGTCGCTCAACATCAAGGGCCTCATCTCCCAGCGCCTGCTCAAGAAGCCCGACGGCAAGGGCCGCGTGGCGGCGCTCGAGATCATGCTCAACTCGCCGCTCATCTCCGACCTGATCTTCAAGGGTGAGGTGGCCCAGATCAAGGAGATCATGTCCAAGTCCACCCAGCTCGGCATGCAGACCTTCGACCAGGCGCTGTTCAACCACTACGAGGCCGGCAACATCAGCTACGAGGAGGCGATCCGCAACGCCGACTCCCAGAACGAGTTGCGCCTGCGCATCAAGCTCGAGAGCAAGCGCGAGAAGCCGCCGATCGACGAAGGCATCGATGCGATGCAGTTGGTCGATCCGGGCAAAGGCCAGAAGCTTTGAAGCATTTAAAGCTGCTGCGCTCGATATGGCTTCGTTGCGCTAGCTCGCAGTCGGTCACGTACACCAAGAGTACGCTCCCTCCTGCTCGCGTCGCGCGCCTCGCCCTATCTTCGCTCGCGACGCTTTAAATGCCTCAAAGTAGGTTTGATATCCGGGGTTAAACTCTAAGAAAGTCGGGACGGGATAATGAACATCAGCCCTTATCTGAAACTCATGGTCGAGAAGAACGCTTCCGACCTGTACCTCACCAGCAATGCGCCGGTGAAGATCAAGATCGAGGGCAAGCAGGTCCCGGTGGGCAAGACGCTGCTGACCCCGGAGCTGGTCCGGGAAGCCGCCTACGGCATCATGAACGAGAAGCAGCGCAAGTCCTACGAGGTGAAACATGAGTGCGACTTCGCCATCGCCGAGGAAGGCGTGGGGCGCTTCCGCGTCAACGTGTTCGTGCAGCGCGGCCAGGTGGCCATGGTGCTGCGCTACATCCCCTCCAGTGTGCCCAAGTTCGAGACCCTCAAGCTGCCGCCCATCCTGAAGGACCTGATCCTGCACAAGCGCGGTCTGGTGCTGATGGTGGGCTCCACGGGCTCGGGCAAGTCCACCACGCTCGCGGCCATGGTGAACCACCGCAACGAGAACCAGGCGGGGCATATCCTCACCATCGAGGATCCCATCGAGTTCAGCCACCCCAACCTGCAATCCATCATCAACCAGCGCGAGGTGGGCCAGGACACCCTCTCCTATGCCAACGCCCTCAAGAGCTCGTTGCGCGAGGCGCCGGACGTGATCCTCATCGGCGAGATCCGCGACCGCGAGACCATGGAGGCGGCCATCGAACTGGCCGGCACCGGCCACCTCGCCATCTCCACGCTGCACGCCAACAACGCGCACCAGACCATGGACCGCATCATCAACATGTTCCCGCAGGAGCTGCACAAGCAGCTGTTCATGGACCTGTCGCTCAACCTGCGCTCCATCATCTCCCAGCGCCTGGTCATCGGTAAGGACGGCAAGCGCGTGGCGGCGGTGGAGGTCATGCTCAACACGCCGCACATCGCCGACCTGATCCTGAAGGGTCAGATCGACGAGATCCGCGAGGCCATGGAAGAGAGCCCGGAGGGCGGCATGCAGTCCTTCGACCAGGCCCTCTACAACCTCTACAAGGAAGGCCGCATCGAACTGGAGGAGGCGCTCAAGAACGCCGACTCCCGCGCCAACCTGGAAGCGAAGATCAACTTCGGTTAGGTGGTTTCGGTATACAAAGGGATTTCACGGTTTCGATTACAAGGATTCGCAAAAGGGGTCTCATATGTTGTGTAGGTTTCTTACGGGTCTGGTCCTGTGCTTGACCGCGGGCGCCGCCATGGCGGCTGCCCCCACGTCTCCTTCGGTGGAGACCTTCTTCAGCTTCCCCAAGATCAGCGACGTGAAGATCTCACCGGACGGGAAGTACCTGGCCCTGGTGATCTCCGATCCCAAGACCGGCGACTTCAACAAGGCCTTGGCGATCGTGACCGCCGGGTCCGACCATAAGCTGACCGCCTCTTTCAAGATGACGGGTTACCAGATCGCCGACGAGATCTGGTGGACGCTGGACGACCGCCTCCTGATTGGAACCGCCACCACCGATACCGGCATCATCGACCCGCCGGTATGGGATGGTTACTTGTTCGCCATCAACGCCGATGGCACCAAGCAGAGGCCACTCATGCCGCCCAGCCTGGACATGGATAACGGCCATCTCATGGGCGGCGTGGCCCATGACCAGAACCGCATCTATTTCGGCGGCCCCATCTACATGCATAGCGACGATCCGAAGCATGTGACCGTGTTTGGGCTCACCTACGGCAATGACCACGGCTATCACTGGCAGGCTCAGGCTTTCGATCTCGATGTCTACAACGGCACGTTGAAGCCTATCCTGCAGTCCCCGTTGCAGGACGGTGGATTCATCGTTGACAACGAGGGCGGGATCAGGCTCGTGACAGGCCAGAATCAGAAGACCGGCGACAGGACACTCCTGTACCGTGCCGACCCCAACGGCCATGACTGGCAGGATCTGGGAGCACTCCTGGCTGACGACGACCCGGCAGGCTCCGAGATAGGTCCAATCAGCATGACCCCGGACGAGAATGGCCTGTATTGGTACGGGCGGACCCCCACTTCGACCATCGGCCTTTACACCATGGATCTGAAGACCCGGAAGCTCACCGAGCTCTATTCCGATCCGGGTGTGGACCTCGAAAACTACGTCATGCGGAACCTGGTCTGGTCCTTCGACTGGATCAAGCCACGGAAAGTGGTGGCGGTCGAGACCATGCCAGGCTTGCCGCAGGTGCACATCATCGACTCCGATGACCCCAAGGCTCAGGATCTGGCCAGTCTCTACCAGGCCTTCGACGGCCAACACGTGTCCATCACCAGCAATACCCGCGATGGCAACCTGATGGTGGTGCATGTCTACAGCGACCGGAATCCCGGTCAGTTCTACCTGTACGATGCCAAGACCGGGCAGGCCTCCTTCCTGTTCGCCTCCAAGCCCGAGATCGACCCCGATCAGATGGCCTCCATGCAGCCGGTCACGTTCCCGGCCCGGGACGGCGTCACCCTGCACGGTTATCTGACGCTGCCGGCGGGCTCCTCCGGCAAGAACCTGCCCCTCATCCTGGTAGTGCACGGCGGCCCCCACGGTATCCGCGATACCTGGGGCTGGGATCCCGAGGTCCAGTACTTCGCTAACCACGGCTACGCGGTATTGCAGGTGAACTACCGCGGCTCAGGCGGCTACGGCATGAAGTTCCAGGACCTGGGTTACGGCCACTGGTCCACCACCATGCAGGACGACTTGGCGGACGGGGTCGAGTGGGCCGAGAAACAGGGCACCGCCGATCCGAACCGGGTATGCATCTACGGCGCGAGCTACGGCGGCTATGCCGCCATGGAGAGCGGCGAGCGTTATCCGAACCTCTACAAGTGCATCGTCGGCTACGTCGGCCTCTATGATCTCAAGACCATGAGCGACAGCGATTTCTCCCACTATGCTTCCGGCAAGCACTACACGGGCACCGTAGTCGGCAAGCAGGATGCAATCCTGACCGCCGAGTCCCCGGTGAGCGGCGCGGACAAGATAAACGCCCCGGTCTTCATTGCTTACGGCGGCATGGATCAGCGGGTGGTCCCCGCCAATGCGGAGGAGATGATGGCGGCCCTGGACAAGGCCGGCAAGAAATACCAACAGCTCTACGAGCCCTTGGAGATGCACGGCTTCTATAAGCCCGAGCACCGCTTCGACTTGTACAGCCGGATGCTGGCCTTTATCGACGCCAACATCGGTCCGAACGCGCCTAAGCACTGAGTCTAGATTGCTCCTAAACGAACAAGGCGCCTTTCGGCGCCTCGTTCTTTCGTGCGGGGAAGAAAGCTCAGTTCATGGGGAAGACCGTCGCGCCGTCGAACACCGGCCCATCCACGCACACGCGCTTCATGGCCTGCCCTTCTGGCGTCTTCACTTCCACCGTGCAGCCGGCGCAGCCGCCCACGGCGCAGGCCATGAATTCCTCCAGCGACACCTGGCTCGGGATGCCGAACTCCTGGGCGAGCCGGGCCGCGGCCTTGAGCATGGGCGTAGGGCCGCAGGCGAAGATCTCCACTTCCGCGAGCGCTTTCTTGTCGAGGGTCTTGAGCCAGGCGCGGGCGAGGTCGGTGATGTAGCCGTCGAAGCAGCCGGCATAGCCCTGCAGGCTCGCGAGGCGGCTGGGGAAACCCCAGTCCTCCATGAGCGGCATGCAGCCGATCACCCCTTCCGGCATCCCCGGCACCAGGATAGTGGACGGGTGCGTCTTGAAGGGGAAGGGCACTTCCGAGCCCATGAGCACGAGCGGCTGCCACTTAGCCCGCTTGTCGGCGCGCAGGGCGTCGGCGATGAACACCATGGGCGGGATGCCCACGCCGCCGCCGAGCAGGAGCGGTCGGGGGCTCCCGGGATGCAGCACGAAGGGTTTGCCGATGGGGCCGAGGCAGGAGAGCACTTCGCCGCGCTGGCGCGAAGCCAGGAGCCTGCTGCCGTCGCCCACCGCCTTGTAGAGGCACTCGATCCAGCCGTCCTGGGGCGACACCCGCATCAGCGACATGGGCCGGCGCATGGGCAGGGCCGCGTCGCAGGAGAGATGCACGAAGCTCCCCGGCAAGGCCTTGGCGGCGCACTTCGGCGCCTTGAGGCGCAGCACGTGCTGTTCGCCGGGGAAATGCTCGTGGGCCAGGATTTCGGCGTCTTCCAGGAAGAGGCTGCCGCGGTGGGGCTGGTGGCTCATGGATGCCTTAAGGGTAGAAGCTGTTCAATACCGCCATGCGCACCGCCACCCCGTTGGTGACCTGCTCGCGGATCACGGACTGGCGGCCGTCGGCCACCTCGGGCGCGATCTCCACGCCGCGGTTCATGGGGCCGGGGTGCATGACGATGGCATTGGGCTTGGCCCTCTTGAGACGCGCGGCGTCGAGGCCGTAACGCTTGAAATAGGCGCGCTCGCTCGGCACGGCGGCTCTCTGCATGCGTTCCTTCTGGATGCGCAGCATCATCACCACGTCCGCCCCGGCGATGGCCTTGTCGGCGTCGGTGAAGAGCTCGCCGGCGAGCTCGCCCTTCTTGGGGAGCAGGCTCTTGGGTCCGGCCAGGCGGATGTCGCGGGTGCCGAGCGCCGTGAGCGCGTGCACCGCGGAGCGCGCCACGCGGGAGTGCTTGATGTCGCCCACGATGGCGACGGAGAGGTCCGAGAGGTTCGGCTTGTGGCGCCGGATGGTGAAGGCGTCGAGCAGCCCCTGGGTCGGATGCGAGAGGTGGGCCTCGCCCGCGTTCAGCACGTGCACGTGGGCCAGGGCGTGGCGCGCCATGAGCTCCTGCACGCCTTCTTCCTTGTGACGCACCACGAACACATCCGCGTGCATGGCCTCAAGGGTATAGAGCGTGTCCTCCAGGGACTCGCCCTTCACCGCCGAGGACTGGGCGATCTCCAGGTTGAGCACGTCGGCACCCAGGCGCCGGGCCGCGAGCTCGAAGGAGGAGCGGGTGCGGGTGCTGGGTTCGAAGAAGAGGTTCACCACCGTCTTGCCGGCCAGGTGGGTGTGGCGCTTCACCCGCTCACCGGGCGGCGTGCGGAAGCGCTCCGCCTGGTCCAGGAGCGAGGTCACCGTGGCGCGGCTGAGGCCCTTGAGGGTGAGCAGGTGCTGCAGGCGCCCGCGGGCGTCGAGCTGGATGTCGCTCATGGACGCGGTCCACCCGGCGCGGAGTTGAACCAGCTCTCCAGGATCACGCAGGCCGCGGCGCCATCGATGTCGGCGCGAGTGATGCGGCGTCGGCCCTGTTGCCGCTGTTCCTTGAGCGCGGCCTCGGCTTCACGGGATGAGAGGCGTTCATCCACGGTATGCACGGGCAGCGGGAAGCGTTCGGCGAGATGTTGGGCGAAGTGGCGGGCTTTCTGGGTCATTTCCTGCTCGCTTAGGTCCATATTATATGGCAGACCCACTACGAGCGCCGCCGGGCGCCATTCCCGCACCAGCCGTCCGAGCGCCTCCCAGTCCGGCTCCCCGTCCCGGACCGCCACTACCCCCAAGGGCGAGGCGCTCCGGGTCACGCTCTGGCCCACGGCCACGCCGATGCGTTTCAGGCCGAAGTCGAAGCCAAAGACAGTTTGGGGAGCTTGCTGCGGCATATGAGCATTATGGCAGCACAGGGGCGAGCGGCACCGCTGCGAGCGCCCTGCAGGGATACAGGGCTGGGCTTTCCGCGGAGCAGGAGCGGAGCGGAAAGTGCGCACGCGAGCCCAAATATGGGCTTTTGCAAAGATTCACGCATGGCCGGCGTCGCCCGAGAGCAGGGCCAGGTCGACGCCGATGAGCTTGGCCGCCGCCTGCCAGCGCTGTTCCACCGGCGTCTCGAAGATGAGGCGGGCATCGGCCGGGGCCGAGAGCCAGGAGTTGCTCTTGAGCTCCTCCTCCAGTTGGCCCGCGCTCCAGCCGGCGTAGCCCAGGGCCACGAAGGCGCGCTGCGGTCCCTCGCCCTTGGCCAGGGCCGCCAGCACGTCCCGGGAGGTGGTGACGCCCAGTTGCCCGCCCACCTTGAGGGTGGATTCCCAGCTGCCCAGGGGTTCGTGGATCACGAAGCCCCGCTCCGGCTGTACCGGTCCGCCGTTGTACACCGGCGTCGCGCTCGTGGCTTCGTCGTGGGCGCTCAAGGAGAGCTGCTTCAGGATGTCGTCCAGCACCACGTTCATGGGCCGGTTGATGATGATGCCGAGCGCGCCCTTGGCGTTGTGCTCGCAGATGAAGGTCACGCTCTCCCGGAAGTTCGGGTCTTCCAGCGTGGGCATGGCCACAAGAAACTGGTTCGTCAGGAAATCCTGGGACATGCCACTAGTATCGGCACAGCCTGTGCGGTGCACAAGCCGACGGCCGCGGAGCGACTAGATTATCGATTATTGGGCGGTGGCCGTTGCCCGGACGCCGCCGGAACGCGCCCCGCCATTGAAGCGCCAGACGTAGACGAAGCGCAGCACCGCCGTGTCCCGCCTGAGGTTGGCCGGGAAGGGCGCGAAGGGCGCGGCCAGCTTCACGATGCGCAGGGCCGAGTCGTCCAGGAGCGCCTGGTTGGAGGGCTTGCTCAGGTTGAGCTCGCGGATGCTGCCGTCGCTGTTGAGCGCCACCGCCAGGGACAGGGAACCCGAGATACGCCGGTTGTGGATCTCCGGCGGGAAGTTCAGGTTGCCGATGTGCTCCACCTTGCGCCGCCAGGCGTCCAGGTAAGGTGCGTAGCGGGACTCGCGCGCGTTCACCGAGACGAAGGTCTCACGCGGCTTCGCGTCCGTGGCCTGGGGCAGTTCCAGGCCGTCGTCGTTGGGCATCAGGGCATCGTCCCCGGGGGTGAGCAGCCGCGCCACCATCACCCGGGGTTCCACGCTCAAAGGGGCGGCGGCGCCTTTCGCATTGGCGGTCTGGCCGGTGAGCGCGGAGGTGGTCACCGCCGCGTCGCGGGCCGCGGCGTCCTGGCGGTTGCGGCCGTGGCTGTCGCCGGCGCTGGTGCTGCGGCCGGGGTTGTCGGCCAGATCCGGGGCGTCCGGCCGGCCGGGGTTGTTCACCGCGGCGGGCATGGAGAGAGGGCTCTCGGGCCGCACCAGTTTCTTGGTGTTGCCCTCGCCCTGCTGGTTCGCCTGGGCGATGTAGTCCGCGTGGGAGGGCGGCACCACGCTGCGGGTCTGCACCATGGTCACTTCCAGGGTGGCGCTGCCCTTGGGTTTGTCCGATCGGAAGGTGATGCCGAGGATCAGGATGCCGTGGATCAGGGCTGCGAAGAACAGCGTGGTCACCAGCCGGTCACGGGAGGTGACCGCCGGGGATCCGAGGTTCGAGGTATTGCGCGACATCTCTCTTAACTATAGCCCGCTGCGCTCAGCGCTTCTGCGCCAGCTTGTCCATGAACCCACCTGCGATGTCCAGGCCGTAGAGCGCGTCCAGCTCCCGCACGCAGGTGGGGCTCGTGACGTTGATCTCCGTGAGCCAGTCGCCGATTACGTCCAGGCCCACGAAGAGCAGGCCCTTCTCCCGCAGCGCCGGCGCCACCTGTTTGCAGATCCAGCGGTCCCGCTCCGTGAGCGCCACGCCCACGCCCTTGCCGCCGGCCGCCAAGTTGCCGCGGGATTCCCCGGGCGCCGGCACCCGGGCGAGGGCATAAGGTACGGGCTCGCCGTCGATGAGTAGGATGCGCTTGTCCCCGTCCTTGATCTCAGGCAGGTACTTCTGGGCCACCGTGAGGCGCTTGCCGTCCTGGGTCAGGGTCTCCAGCACCACCGAGACGTTGGGGTCCCCTTCGGCCAGCACGAAGACCATGGCGCCGCCCATGCCATCCAGGGGTTTCACCACGATCTTCCTGTGTTCGGCCAGGAAGGCGCGGATCCGGTCCTGCTCCCGGGTCATGAGCGTGGGCGGGCAGCAATGGGGGAACCAGGCCGTATAGGCCTTCTCGTTGGCGTCCCTCAAGGCCTGGGGCCGGTTCACCACCCGGACCCCCGCCGCCTCGGCCCGTTCCAAGACGTAGGTCGTATAGACGTACTCCATGTCGAAGGGCGGGTCCTTGCGCATCAGGATGAGGTCGAGGTCCGCCAGGGGTCCGTCCCGTTCCGGCCCCAGGCTGAACCAGTCATGGTGGTCGTCCTTCACCGTCAGGGCGCGCCGGCGGGCCCGGGCCTCCCCGTCCCGCAGGTAAAGGTCCGGCTGTTCCATATAGGACAGGGTCCATCCCCGGGCCTGGGCGGCCAAGAGCATGGCCAGGGTCGTGTCCTTGTAGGGCTTGATGGCCCCGATGGGGTCCATCACCACGCCGAGGGTGTTTTGGCCGGTCTTGGGCATGGAGAACACCTCGTTAGGGTCCGTAATATCGGGTCGGGCCCGGGCCCATGAAATTTATTGCATTCAAGGGATTAAGCGCGGATATTATGCTTAAAGCCCAAGTATGGCAGCCAGTCGGGCGACTGTTTTTTAGGTCCCAGCCGGCGGCACGGATGTGGGCTGCATGCCCCGTCGTTTGAGAATAATATGTCAACGCCGGCCAGCGGCGACGCGGCCGGGACGGGCTTATGCGCGGAGGTGAAGGTGGCTGAGAACAACCCGGATGGCGGTCTCCAGGGCCTCAAGGTCCTGGTGATCGACGACAGCAAGACTATCCGCAAGACGGCCGAGACGCTCCTGTCGAAGGAAGGCTGCGAGGTGGTCACGGCGGTGGATGGTTTCGAGGCGCTGTCCAAGATCGCCGACCACAAGCCGGACATCATCTTCGTGGACATCATGATGCCGCGCCTCGACGGCTACCAGACCTGCGCGCTCATCAAGCACAACAACAACTTCAAGCAGACGCCGGTGATCATGCTGTCCAGCAAGGACGGCCTGTTCGACCGCGCCCGCGGCCGCATCGTCGGCTCCGAGCAGTACCTGACCAAACCGTTTACGAAAGATGAATTGGTGGGCGCGATCCACCGCCACGTGCGGAAATCCGCCTGATTTAGACAGCCCGGGCACGGGTCCGGGCACAAGTGCAACCAGAGGAAGCAGCAGTTATGTCGACCGTGCTCATCATTGACGACTCCCCCACCGAGGTCCATGTCCTCAAGACGTGGCTGGAGAAGAACGGCTTCAGCACCATCACCGCCGAGAGCGGTGAAGAGGGCATCGAAAAGGCCAAGAGCGAGAAGCCCGACGCCATCATCATGGACGTCGTCATGCCCGGCATGAGCGGCTTCCAGGCGACGCGCCAGCTCTCCAAGGACCCGGACACCTCCCGTATCCCGGTGGTGATGGTCACCACCAAGGACCAGGAGACCGACAAGATCTGGGGCATGCGCCAGGGCGCCGTGGCGTACCTGCCGAAGCCGGTCACCGAGAAGCAGCTCGTGGACAAGATCAAGGAAGTGATCGCGGGTTAAGCCATGGCGAGCGCACTCCTCGAACTCCGCGAACGCCCTTTCGAGCTCCTCAAGGAACTCGAGCGGCGCAGCCGCATCGCCGCCTCCGGCCGCGGCCAGGAAAGCGGCCAGCAGGAGGAGTGGGTCGGCGTGGGTTTCCGCGTCGGCCGTACGCGCTTCGTGGCCGCCCGCCAGGAGGTGCGCGAGGTGCTCACCTGGCCCGGCGTGACGCCGCTGCCCGGGGCCAAGCCCTGGCTGCTCGGCCTCGCCAACGTGCGCGGCCAGCTCTTGCCGATCACGGATCTGGCCGCTTTCTTCGGTGCCGAACCCATCACCATCGGCCGCGGCACGCGGGTGGTGATGGTGAACCATCCTGATATCCCCGCGGGCCTGCTGGTGGACGAGGTGCGCGGCTTCCGCCGCTTCATCGCCTCGGAGAAAGCGGAGTCACTGCCCGATTCGCTGCCGGCGATGACGCCGTTCCTGGCGGGCGCCTACGGGACGGATGAGGACGTCTGGGGAGTGCTCGGGCTGCATGGACTCGTGGAGAGCACGGTGTTCCTGCAGGCGGCACGTTGATGACTCAAGGCTCTATATAAATCGTTAGGGTGAACCGATATGGCCGATAACGAGAAGCGATCCAACACAGCCCTGGTAGTGCTTCTGGCGCTGTTCACGCTGTCGCTGGCAGGGGCGGTCTGGAACTCCGTGCAGGTGGGCATGTTCGCCACCCGCGACAAGGAATTCCGCGGCCTCTCCGCGCAGCAGGCGCTGATTTCGCAGAGCGTGGTGGGCTCCGCGGACCAGGCGGTCGCCGGAAGCCAGGAGGCGTTCCAGCAGCTCGCCAACGCGCGCGACCAGTTCGACAACAGCATCAACCTCATGGGCAACGGCGATCCGCAGACGTTGATGCCGGCGGCCACCGGCGAAGTGCTTTCGGAATTGACCGTGCTGCAGAGCCAGTGGAGCC
>DASSIS010000029.1:0-5052 GCA_035691665.1 Gammaproteobacteria bacterium
CGAGGCCTGGCCGTCCCGGTCGCGGCGGAAGGCGCCCACGCCCACGCAGCCATAGTAGGAGAGGCCGGCGGCGGGCACGTGCACCACGCCGACCACGGGCACGCCGCCCTGGATCAGGGCGATGTTCACCGTGAAGTCGCCGTTCTTGCTGATGAACTCCTTGGTGCCGTCCAGCGGGTCCACCAGCCAGTAGCTTTCCCAGCGGCGGCGCTCCGCATAGGGGATGTCCGCGGACTCCTCCGACAGCACCGGCAGGTCCGGCGTGATGCGCTTCAGGTCCGTCACGATCACCCGGTGGGCGGCGAGATCCGCTTCCGTCACCGGCGATTTGTCGTCCTTCATGGCCACGTCGAAGTCCGTGGCATAGATGCGCATGATCTGCTCGCTGGCGGAGCGGGCGATGTCCAGGAGCGGGGCGAGCAGCTTCTCGTCGGGCGCGGTCACGGTGTGTCCCTGCTGCGGGTAAGCGTGGGCGGCAGTATATGATACCGGCCATGTCTGCCGCCCATCGCAAGCTGCCGGATCTCTCCGAGGTAGGGAGCGTGTTCCTGGACATGGACGGCACGCTCCTGGACCTGCACTTCGACAACTTCTTCTGGCTGGAGCATCTGCCCATCCGTTACGGCGAGCGCCATGGCCTCACGGCCGACGCCGCCCTGGAACGGCTGCACCCGCGCTTCAAGGCCGTGGAGGGCACCCTCGCCTGGTATTCCCTGGAATACTGGTCCCGGGAGCTGGACATGGACATCCTCACCATGAAGCGGGAAGTGGAGCACCTCATCCGGGTCCTGCCCCACGCCGAGGAGTTCCTCCGGAAGGTCCGCGGCATGGGCAAACGGCTCGTGCTCGTCACCAACGCTCATGCGCCGGTGCTGGGTCTCAAGATGGAACGCACCCGCCTCGACGCCTATTTTGACCGCATCGTCTCCTCCCACGACTTAGGTGCTCCCAAGGAGACTCCGGATTTCTGGCAGCGGCTGCAGGAAGTGGAGCCCTTCGACCCCGGGGCGACGCTATTGGCGGACGACAGCCTGCCGGTGCTGCGCGCGGCGCGGGATTACGGTCTGAAACACATCGTGGCCATGCGCCGTCCGGATTCCCGCCGCCCCGCTCGGGAGATGGAAGATTTTGTCGCGATCGAGACGTTTTCAGAATTGATGTCGGATTGAAAGCGCGTCAAGGCGCAGTGTTCTTTACCAACACGACTTTGTAAGGGTTCCCTGTGGCGGTCTTGAGGGCGCTTTCCAATTGGTTTTGCCAGTATTGCACTTCGTCCGGCGGGAATTTCACCGTCGTGTCGTCTATGCGATCGAAGTTGAAGAGCACTGCATCTCCCGTCCCTGCCGTGATGAGCAAATATTCATCCACGACACGATAGCCGTCCGGGTATTCCTTATGGACCAGGTGGAACGAATATCGGCCGGAAGACCCGAAAGCCTCGAACTCGGTCTTTTTGTAGCCGTTTACGACAAACCAGTCTGCCGCTTCTTTTGCGGCGTCGGCAGCATTTATCGGCGGCTCTACTTGCTGGACTGGTGTCGCGGAGAAATCCATCCATTCCACCCGGCTGCCGGGAACAATGAAGCACCCTGAGCAACAAAGAGAGAGTCCTGCCACGATCGCGAATCTACGCATTCCCCAATCCCCCATAGTCGTCCTGCTATCGGTTATTCCCGCAATGAGAGATCACCAGATCAAAGGCGCTATGGCTTTGGTTTTGCGCCGGTACTCGGTGTAGCGCTCGCCGAAGTGCGCGCCCATGACCCGCTCTTCCAGGCGGATCTTGTGGATGAATATGGCGAGCATGATGCCGATGGAGAACAGCCCACCCACGTGGCCGAGAGCCAGGGCCGAGCCGCTGAAGCCCAGCAGCGCGCCGGTGTAGATGGGGTGCCGCACCAGGGCATAGGGCCCGCGGGTCACGAGTTCATGGTCTTCCTTGATGGTCACCCGGCCGCTCCAGTTGCGGCCAAGGGTGGCGCGGGCCCAGAACGCGAAGCCCATGCCGGCGCAGGCGAGCAGGAGACCGGGTAGATACGTGGCGTCGCTGTGGGCAGTGAAGCTCGTATCCATGAAACTCCCTAACCAGCCCGGTGCCAATAGCAGCACGATGGCCAGCAGGATGCCGATCACCACTGGGATGCGGGTGATGAGGGGTTCTTTCCGGGTGGCGCGCTTGGTGCCGAGGGCGGCTACGCCCCAGTAGACCTCCCAGAGCACGAATATCGCGACTATCAGCCAGTAGCGCCAGTCGAACATCGCCTTAGTCCTTGCTGCTTTTTGGGAACGTGGCTCTGAACCGTCCCTGGTGTGCCAACCAGCCCAGCCATCCATGGCTGGTCGTTCGCCCTAGGTGAAACTGTGTTTCACCTAGGGCTCACCCGCCGCCGCGCCCACGGCCGCCACCAGGACGGCCACCGCCACGGCGGTTCCCACCTCCGCGTCTTCCGCCTCCACCGCCGCCGCGACGGCCTCCGCCATGGTGGATCGGCCGGTGGCGCTCGCGGTGCTCGGGCGGCGCGAGTTCGGGCAAGAGCCCCGGTTCCATCGCCGCGCGCGGGATGGAGTGGCCGATGTACTGCTCGATGTCCGGCAGCGAGAAGGAGTATTCCTCGCAGGCGAAGCTCAGGGCGTCGCCGAAGGCCCCGGCCCGGGCGGTGCGGCCGATGCGGTGCACGTAGTCTTCCGCGTCCTGGGGCAGGTCGTAGTTGAACACGTGGCTGACGTCCGGGATGTGCAGGCCGCGTGAAGCCACGTCGGTGGTCACGAGGATCGGCAGCTCGCCGGCGGTGAACTCGCGCAGCAGGCGCAGGCGCTTGTTCTGAGGCACGTCGCCCGAGAGCACCTCGCTCTTGAAGCCGTTGCCGTTGAGCGTCGCGACCACGTCTTCGGCCACGCGCTTGGTGTTCACGAACACCATGGTGCGGTGCGGGTCGATCTTGCGCAGCAGGCCGATCAGCAGCGGCAGCTTCTCGTTGCTGGCCGGGAAGTAGAGCGCCTGGCGCACGTTGTCGGCGGTGACCTTGTCCGGCTCGATGCGCACGAACTCGGCGTTGTTCATGTGCTCGTAGGAGAGCTCCATGACCCGGTGCGAGAGCGTCGCCGAGAACAGCATCGAGAGCCGCTGCGTCGGGTGCGGCAGGCGGCGCAGCAGGAAGCGCACGTCGGCGATGAAGCCCATGTCGAACATGCGGTCCGCCTCGTCCAGCACCAGCACCTCGGCGATGTGCAGGTCGAAGACGTGCTGCTTCATGTAGTCGATGAGCCGGCCCGGCGTGCCGATGAGCAGGTCCACGCCCTCGGCCACGCGGTTGCGCTGCTTCTCGTAGTCCTCGCCGCCGTACACCACCGCCATGGAGAGGCCCGTGTACGCGCCCAGCACCGTCGCGTCCTTGTGGATCTGCACCGCGAGCTCGCGCGTCGGGGCGATCACGAGGGCGCGGGGCTGGTTCTTCTTGCGGGAGGCGGGAGCGGGGTGGGTGAGCAGGCGGTGGAAGAGGGCGAGCAGGAAAGCGGCGGTCTTGCCGGTGCCGGTCTGCGCCTGGCCGGCGACGTCGCGTCCGGCGAGCAGTATCGGCAGGGTTTCCGCCTGGATCGGGGTACAGCCCTTGAAGCCCGCCTCCCGCACGCTCTGCAAGAGCGGCTCGGCCAGGCCCAGGGTGTCGAATTTAAGGTCGCTCAAAGTAAGGGATCCGTAGTTTGCATGGGGCTTGCATTCTGTTCGCGGTTGGGCTCAAATATCCCAATAACGCCTTAGTGCCCGCGCCCCGTGCGGGCCGATTTCCAAGCGATTCACCAGGTTCCAACACCCAGCGCTGCGAGCAAGCCGCGATATTGTGCCTTAACCGGCACCCGTCGTCACATCATCCCGCCGGACTTTTCGGAATATCACGCGCCCGCCCGCCACGCCCCATTAGGCAAGACCCGAGCCCTTCAAGGAGGCTTTAAAACCGTGAGCGACCAAATCGTCCATACCAGCGATGCCAATTTCGATTCCGACGTGCTCAAGTCCAGCGTCCCCGTGCTGGTGGACTACTGGGCCGAGTGGTGCGGCCCCTGCAAGATGATCGCGCCGATCCTGGACGAGATCGCCAAGGACTACGGCGGCAAGCTCAAGATCGCCAAGGTCAACGTGGACGAGAACCAGCACGTGACCCAGAAATACGGCATCCGCAGCATCCCGACGCTCATGATGTTCAAGGACGGCAACGTCCAGGCCCAGAAGGTCGGCGCCATGTCCAAGTCCCAGCTGGCCGCCTTCATCGAGACCAACATCTGAACCGCGATGCGCACCCCCCGACCACTCTTCCGCCATCCCCACCCGGTTCCCGCCGGGCACCAACCGATAACCAAAAAACCGAGTCATACCCACCTATGAACCTGACAGAACTCAAACGCAGGCCGGCCGAGAAGATCATCGAGCTGGCCGAGTCCATGGGCCTCGAAGGCATGGCACGTTCGCGCAAGACGGACGTGATCTTCTCCATCCTCAAGGCCCATGCCCGCAACGGCGAGGAGATCTCCGGCGACGGCGTGCTCGAGATCCTGCAGGACGGCTTCGGCTTCCTGCGCTCCGCCGAGGGCTCCTACCTCGCGGGCCCGGACGACATCTATGTCTCCCCGAGCCAGATCCGCCGCTTCAACCTGCGCACCGGCGATTCCGTGGCCGGCAAGATCCGCCCCCCGAAGGAGGGCGAGCGCTACTTCGCGCTGCTCAAGGTCGACCACATCAACTTCGACCCGCCCGAGAACGCCAAGAACAAGGTGCTGTTCGAGAACCTCACGCCGCTGTTCCCCAAGCGGCGCCTCAAGATGGAGCGCGGCAACGGCTCCACCGAGGACATCACCGCCCGCATCATCGACATGGTGGCGCCCATCGGCATGGGCCAGCGTGGCCTCATCGTCTCGCCGCCCAAGGCCGGCAAGACCATGATGCTGCAGAACATCGCCCAGTCCATCGCCGCCAACTACCCCGACGTCTACCTCATCGTGCTACTCATCGACGAGCGGCCCGAGGAAGTGACCGAGATGCAGCGCTCCGTGAAGGGCGAG
>DASSIS010000030.1:0-2613 GCA_035691665.1 Gammaproteobacteria bacterium
AATGGCGCGCCCGGGTCCGGCGTATACGCCGGACGGGTTTGCCAGGGATGGCAAACCCTGGGGTTCTTGGCGAGGCAGGAGCCGAGCCTAGAACTGATCGAACCCATTAGGGTTCGAATCTCTCAGGGCTAATCAAATAAATAGGCCCACCGTTTCGGTGGGCCTTCATTAATGGCGCGCCCGGAGAGATTCGAACTCCCGACCACCTGGTTCGTAGCCAGGTACTCTATCCAGCTGAGCTACGGGCGCGTATTCGGCTTTTCAACAAGGTCTTCTAATCGTCCCTGATGCCCCATCCAGCCCGGACATCCTGTCCGGTCGCTCGCTGGAGCGAAGCAGTGCTTCGCTCCAGCCCGCCCAGCTGAGCTACGGGTGCTTAGTGGGCTGCAGTGCGGCCGGAGATCGGCCTAGCGAAGGGGCGCAATTATCCCGGAGCAGGCTGCCAGGGTCAAGGAAAAGGGCTTAAAAGCCCGCCGAAACAGCCCCTTACGGGCCTATTGCTGCGGCAGGCAGCCCACCTGACCGAGGTCCTTGGTCAGGGTCAGGAAGTCGGCGCGGTTGCACAGGGGCCGCAGGCTCGGCCAGACGCTGATGAAGGGCATCAGGGTGCTGATGCTGTGCTGCTTGTAGGCGCCGTCCAGCACCGCGAAGGCCTCGTCGGCCTTGCCCAAGTGCATGTAGGCGTCCGCCAGGAACACGGCGGTGAACTTGCCGCCCGGGGCGTTGGCGGCATGGCCCGCGTACCAGGTGAAGTAACCCACCAGGGAACCGTGTTTCCCGCCCTGCACCGCCGCGAGGTCCGCGGGACTCGCCTTCAGCGCCTGCATCTCGTTCACCACCTGCTTGGAGGCGTCGGCGTACTTGCCGGCGCTCAAGAGGCTCAAGGTGAGGATGTGCTGCGCCAAGAGGTCCTGGCTGTTCAGGCTGGCGTTGATGCGCGAATCCGCCACCGCGGTGTCGTATTGCTCGGCGACGTAGGCGGCGAGCGCCGGGTCGTTGGTGACGCTGATGGAAGCCGGATCCAGCGACCGGGCCGTGTCCACGGCGTTCTGCATGGCGCCGTAGCGGCCTTGGGCGGCGAGATATTCGCCGTACATGAGCCAGGTCCAGGCATCGCCCGGGTTGTACTGCAGGGCCTGCTTGAACTCCTGCCCGGCCTCATCCAGGTTCCAGGCGTAGAACATCTCAAGCTCGCCCTTGAGCATGTGGCCCTCGGCCGAACCCGGATCCAGGCTCAAGGACCGGTCCACGAGGCCCTGGGCCGTGCCCAGCTCCGACTTGGAGATGTCCGGCTGGCGCAGCAAGGCATAGGCGGCGCAAGCCTGGGCGGCGGCGAAACGGGTATCGAGACTCATGGCCTTCTGGCAGTCCACGTAAGCCTTCTGGTACTCGCCCTGGGCGATGAGTTCGCGGCCGGCCTGGAACGAGAGCGCGGCGTCGCGGTTGTTGGTGAAGGCCAGCGGCTTCACCGCCGCGCTGGGCGCGAGCAGCGCCGCCACCTGGGTAGCGATGCGGATCACGAGCTGCTTGTAGGCGCTGGCGGTGTAGTTCGCGTCCAGCTCGTACTCGTCGCCCCACACGTAGTTCTGGTCCGCCACCCGGATCAGCCGGGCGGAGACGTGGTAGGCGCGGCCCTGTTGGACCACGGAGCCTTCCAGCACGTAGTCGGCGCCGAGCTGCTGGCCTATGTCCTTGATGGTGTCGCCGCCCTTGGTGAAGTGGGCGGTGGAAGTGTTGGCGATCACGCCCATGCGTGCGGGCGCGATGGGACCGAGCAGGTTGATGACCTCGCCCGCCACCGAGGCGCCGAGCAGGCCGTTGTCCGGGTTCTGGGAAAGGTTGGTGAAGGGCAGCACCGCCACCACGGCGCGGCCACCGGCACCGGCTTCGGAGAACAAGCCCCCGGCACGGTACTTCACCAGCACCACGGCGGCGACGGCGATGATGGCGAGCAACAGTACGGTGGCATAGAGCGGCGCGCGGTGCTTGACGGCGGGGCCCGCCGGGGCCGGCGCGACGCCCGGAGCGGCCACGACCCGCGGCTGGGCAGCCGGGTTGTCGTGATCCTGCACCGTCACCGGGTATACGAACTTGTAGCCGCGGCGGGAGATGGTCTGGATGTAGCGCGTGCCCGAGGCCCCGTCGTTCAGGGCGATGCGCAGCTGGCGCACGCAGGCGCTGATGCCTTCCTCGAACTCCACCACCACGTGGCTGCCCCACAGGTGGTTGCGGATGTCCTCGCGCGATACGGTGTTGCCCGCGTTGCTGAGGAGCAGGTCCAGGAGTTTGGCCACCTGTGGGCGCAACTGCACGGTCTTCTGGCCGTCGTTCAGCTCGCCGCTATGGGGCTTGAAGCAATACTGCCCGAAGCTGTAATGGACTTTCGCCGGTTCCGGCATGGGATTCATGCTATGTGTGCCTGCCCTCGAGACGTCCGGGCCAGCGCCCGGCTCCGGGTGCGGCGCCTCGGGCGATGCCGCGAGTTGCGCCGATCTCAGGCTCCCATCATAGCCAGCCTCGGGGAGGCGGGCCAGGCGATTCAGCGGCGTAGGATTCAAGTGTGTCTCCCCAAGCTCACCTTGTCCCCGGGCGGCGGACGCTGTCCGCGTCCGC
>DASSIS010000031.1:0-25128 GCA_035691665.1 Gammaproteobacteria bacterium
CGTTCTTCAAGGGGATTTACCTGCCCCACGCCCGCACGGCGCTCGCCGTCACCAGCCTGCCGGACGGCAAGGCATACTATGCCTACCTGGTGCGGCACTTCACCACCGAAGATCTCACGCCGGAACAGGTGCACGCCCTCGGCCTGCAGAAGATGACGGAGATCCACCAGCAGATGCTGCAGGTGATCGCCCAGAGCGGCTTCAAAGGCAGCTTCGCGGACTTCCTCCATTACCTGCGCACCAACCCGAAGTTCTACTACAAGAACCCTGATGACCTGCTCGAGGCCTACAAAGCTACCGCCAAGACCATCGATCCCTTGCTGGTGAAAGAGTTCGGCCACCTGCCGCGCATCCCCTGGGGCATCTCCGTGATCCCTGCCGACCAGGCACCCAACACCTATCCCGCCTATTCCAATGCCCCCTCGGCGGACGGCACCCGCGCCGCCTACATGGCGGTGAACCTCTACAAGCCCGAGACCCGGCCGAAGTATGAGATCCCGGTGCTCACCTGCCACGAGGGCCGGCCCGGCCACGCCCTCCAGCTCTCCCTGGCCACGGAGCTGACCGACCTCCCCAATTTCCGCCGCTTCGGCTACTTCAACTCCTATGGTGAAGGTTGGGCGCTCTACAGCGAGACCCTGTGCAACGAGATGGGCCTCTACAACAACCCCAAGAGCGGCAAGCCGGATCCCTATCTCGAGTTCGGCATGCTCTCCTACCAGATGTGGCGCGCCGTGCGTCTGGTGGTGGACACGGGCATCCATTACTACGGCATGAGCCGTGAAGATGCCGTGAAGATGTTCAAGGACAACACCGCCCTCACGGACCAGAACATCGGCACCGAGGTGGACCGCTACATCGCCTGGCCGGGCCAGGCCCTGTCCTACATGATCGGCGAGATCGAGATCCAGAAGCTGCGCAAGCAGGCCGAAGGTAAGCTCGGGCCGAAGTTCGACATCCGCGCCTTCCACGACGTGATCCTGCAGAACGGCACGGTGCCCATGAGCGTGCTGGACACGGTGGTGGACGAATGGGTGGCGGACCAGTTGAAACCCAAGGCCCCGGCGGCGGCCTCGGACGTGGGGCCCGGCATCCGGGGTTAGACCCGTAAAGGTTAAAAAAAGAAACGCCGGGCAGCTCAGCTGCCCGGCGTCTTCGTATCCGCCGTCTCCTTAAACCCGGATTTCCAACATCCGTTCCAAGGCCAGCTTCGCCTGCGAAGCGTCCGGCTCCGGCACCGTGATCCGATTCACCACCTTGTCCTGCACGAGGTTTTCCAGCGTCCAGGCGAAGTGCTGCGGATCGATGCGGAACATGGTCGAGCACATGCACACCATGGGCGACATGAAGTGCACGCTCACACCCTTGTGCTTCACTTCTTCGTGCAGTCGATTCACCAGGTTGAGCTCGGTGCCCACCAGCCAGCGGGTGTTGGGCGCGGCGGCGTGCACGGTCTTCAGGATGTATTCGGTGGACCCTACGTAGTCGGACTTGAGGCAGACTTCGTAAGCGGATTCCGGATGGCAGATGACCTTGGCATCCGGGTATTTCTTCTTGAAGGCGTCGACGTGTTCGGACCGGAACATCTGGTGCACGGAGCAATGGCCGTTCCAGAGCAGGATCCGGGCCTTCCTGATCTGCTCCGGAGTGAGCCCGCCCAGGGGCTTATCGAAATTCCACACCACCATCTCGTCCAGGGATACACCGAGCTTGTGGCCACTCCAGCGGCCCAGGTGCTGGTCCGGGAAGAACAACACTTTCTTGCGGCGTTCGAAAGCCCATTCCAGGATGCCGGTGGCGTTGGTGCTGGTGCACACGATGCCGCCATGGCGGCCGCAGAAGGCCTTCAGGTCCGCCGCGGAGTTTATGTAGGTGATGGGCGTGATGTCCGCGTCCGGTTCCAGCACCGTGGCGAGCTCCTTCCAGGCGATCTCCACTTTGGCGAGGTTGGCCATGTCTGCCATGGAGCAACCGGCGGCGAGGTCCGGCAGGATCACCTTCTGCTCCGGGCGGGACAGGATGTCGGCCACCTCGGCCATGAAGTGCACGCCGCAGAACACGATGTACTCGGCATCGCACTCGCCAGCGAGCCGGGCCAGCTTGAGTGAATCGCCGGTCTTGTCCGCATGGCGATAGACCTCGGCCCGCTGGTAGTGGTGACCCAGGATCACGGCACGGCTACCCAGAACCTGCTTGGCGGCGCGGATGCGTGCATCACAAACCTCGTCTTCGAGGTGGCTGTAGAGATCGTATGCGAGGGCGGGGACGGCCATGTTTTGCTCAACTCCTGCGCGGGGCAGGTGGTTATATTTTACGCCTATGGCGGAGATGCAGGGACCAGGGCCAGGATGGCCGCCCGGTCCGTGGCGGAAGAGGCGAACCCGGCAGCCGCTTCCCGCGGTAGCCAGTGATATTCGCTGTGTTCCGCGGGTGACAGGTGGATATCGACGGTCTCGGGCAAGAGCAGCGAGAACACGTATTCGGTGTTCTCCCGGACGTCGGCGGCGTAGCGGTGCCGCCACGCGGGATGGATAGGATAACGGTTGATGATCCCGGTGTCGGTGAGCCCTGCGCCCGCGTCGAGGCCGGTCTCCTCCCGCACTTCCCGCAGCGCCGCCCTCAGGGGCGATTCGCCGGGGACGAGGCTGCCGGTGACGGACTGCCAGAAACCCTGCGGCTCGTGGCGCAGGAGTTGCAGCACCTGACCATCGCCGGTGTGCACGATGATCAGGACTGACTCGGGGCGTTTGAATGCGCTCATATACACCGGTTGGATCGCGGCCCAGGGATGGGCCGCACATTCCCCGTCAGGGGAATGGAGCCGGGCAAAACCACGCTTTTGCCCGGCGAGCTGAAAAGTCTACGGATGGACTTTTCAGCATACGTTGAGGGAGTCTTACGGTCAGGAAGGCTTCGGCTCGGTGACCGGTAGCTTCACGCGGATATGCAGCTCCTTGAGCTGCTCCTCGCTCGCGGTGCCGGGAGCATCGGTGAGCGGACACCAAGCGGTCTGCGTCTTGGGGAAGGCGATGACTTCGCGGATGTTCGGCGCGCCGACCATGAGCATCACCAGACGGTCGATACCGAAGGCCAAGCCGCCGTGGGGAGGACAACCGGACTTGAGCGCGTCCAGGAGGAAGCCGAACTTCTGGCGGGCCTCCTCGTCGCTGATGCCAAGCATGCGGAACACTGCGGACTGCATGTCCTGGTCGTGGATACGGATGGAGCCGCCGCCGAGCTCGGTGCCGTTCAGCACCATGTCGTAGGCACGGGAACGGATGCCGCCCGGATCCTTGGCCAGGGCCTCGGGGTCGTCGATACGCGGGGCCGTGAACGGATGGTGCAGGAACACCCAGCGCTTGTCCTTCTCGTCCCACTCGAAAGCCGGGAACTCCACCACCCACAGGGGCGCCCACTTGCCCTGCGCCAGACCGCGGTCGTGACCGAGCTTGAGGCGCAACGCACCCAGCGAGTCCGCCACCACCCGCGCCTTGTCGGCACCGAAGAAGATCAGGTCGCCGTTCGCGGCGCCGGTGCGCTTGAGGATACCGGCGATGGCCTCGTCGGACAGGAACTTCACGATGGGCGACTGCAGGCCTTCCTTGCCCTTGGCGGCATCGTTCACCTTCATATAGGCGAGGCCCTTGGCGCCGTATCGGCCCACGTAGGCGGTGCACTCGTCGATCTCGCTGCGGGGCATCTCGCCGCCCTTCGGCAGGCGCAGTGCGGTGACACGCCCGGCCGGATCGTTGGCGGGACCGGCGAACACCTTGAAATCGCAGGTCTTCACCAGGTCCGCCACGTCCACCAGTTCCAGCGGGATGCGCAGATCCGGCTTGTCGGAACCGTAGCGGCGCATGGCCTCGTCGTAGCTCATGCGCGGGAAAGGATCGGGCAGGTCCACGCCCAGCACCTGCTTGAAGGTGTGGCGGATCATGCCTTCCATGAGGCCGGTGATCTGCTCCTCGTCCAGGAACGAGGTCTCGATGTCGAGCTGGGTGAACTCCGGCTGGCGGTCGGCGCGCAGGTCCTCGTCGCGGAAACAGCGCGCCACCTGGTAGTAGCGGTCGAAGCCCGACATCATGAAGAGCTGCTTGAAGATCTGCGGCGACTGGGGCAGCGCGAAGAAGCGGCCCGGATGGGTGCGGCTCGGCACCAGGTAGTCGCGGGCGCCTTCCGGAGTCGGCTTGGTGAGGATCGGCGTCTCGAGGTCGATGAAGCCGTGCTCGTCCAGGTAGTTGCGCAGCGTGCTGACGATCCTGTGGCGCAGGCGCATGCGCTGCTGCATCACCGGGCGGCGCAGGTCCACGTAACGGAACTGCAGGCGGCGCTCCTCGTTCACGTCCTCCTCATCCAGCATGAACGGCGGCGTCTCGGCCTTGTTGAGGAGCTGCATGTCGAGCGCCAGCAGCTCGACTTTGCCGCTCGCGAGATGCGCATTCTCCGTGCCGGCCGGGCGCTTGCGCACCTTGCCCTTCACGCTCACCACGTACTCGCTGCGCAACTGCTCGGCAGCCTTGAAGAGCGCGGCACGGTCCGGATCGAACACCACCTGCACCAAGCCTTCACGGTCGCGCAGATCCACGAAGATCACCCCGCCATGGTCGCGCCGGCGGTGCACCCAACCCGCGAGGCGGACCTCCTGGTCGAGCAAGGATTCGTTGACCTGGCCGCAGTAATGGCTACGCATGGAAATTCCGGATTTTGAGGGGAAAAGAGCCGTTCGGGGCGCGAAATATTAAGGTCCGGACCGGTCCGGCGCAAGCGCGGAATCGTCCCCGTCCTTCGAAGGCTTGGGCCAGGGCGGCACGATGACGCCCAGGGAGATGATCATCTTGAGGGCATCGTCCACGCTCATGTCGAGCTCGATCATGTCCTCCTGGGAGACCATGAGCAGGAAGCCGGAGGTGGGGTTGGGGGTGGTGGGCACGAAGACGCTGACCATATGGCCGGGCATCTTCATGTTCACCTCGCCCAGGCTCTCGCTGGTCTGGAAGGCCAGGCTCCAGGTGTCCTTCTGGGGGTAGCGGATCATCACCACCTTGCTGAAGGACCTGCCCTGGTTGGTGAACATGGTGTCGGATATCTGCTTCACGGCGGAGTACACCGAACGCACCACGGGGATGTGCTCCATGAGCTCGTTGCCGAGGCTGAACAGGATGCGGCCGAGGTAGTTGCTGGCCAGGAAACCCGTCAGGAACAGGATGATGAGCACCACGGCCACGCCCAGGCCCGGGATGTTGAAGCCGAACAGCGCCTTCGGCTGCCAGGCGTCGGGCAGGAGCAAGAGCAGGTTGTCAGCGTATCCGAAGATGAACTGGAAGACGATGATGGTGATGGTCAGGGGCATCCACACGATCAGGCCGGTGAGGATGTAGCGGCGCAACCGCGCCATCATGGGGCGGTTCTTCGCGGCATCGGATCGTGGCTCGTTCATGCACCTTTCGCCTTGGGTTTGGTTTCGGACTTCGCCGGCTTGTCGGCCCCTTTCGCGGGCTTGGCTTCCTTGGCGGGTTTCTCGGCCTTGTCCTTGGCGGCCGGTTTCTCTTCCTTGCCGCCGTCTGCCAGGTTGCGTTTGTTGCCGGACTTGAAATCGGTCTCGTACCAGCCGCCACCCTTCAGGCGGAAGGAGGGTGCGGAGATGAGCTTGTGCAAGGTGGACTTGCCGCATTCCGGGCATTTCCGGAGCGCGGCGTCGCTCACCTTCTGCAATACCTCCAGCCGGTGGCCGCAGGTGCTGCAGGCGTATTCATATATAGGCATGCTGTCCTCGTTGAAAACCGGGTGCTCCGCCCTCAATTGATGGGGATCGCCTGCCCACCCTCAAGCCCCGCCGCGGCGTGCCATTATAACCGTGCGCCACCCCGGCCCCAGGACCCCATGCAGAACCCACCCAGCCATCACACCACCCTGCGCTCCCTCCTGCCCTACCTCTGGGAGTTCCGCGGCCGGGCGGTGCTCGCCCTGGCGCTGCTGGTGCTGGCGGATCTCGCCACCGTGGGCGTACCCCTGATACTGAAGCGCATCGTGGATGCGCTCGGGCCCCAACACGCGGTGCTGGTGCTGCCCCTGGCCTTGCTCCTGGGCTACGGCCTGCTGCGCTTCTTGGGCACCCTGCTCGGGGAGCTGCGCGACGTCGTCTTCGAGCTCGCCACCCTGCGGGCGGCGCGGCGGGTAGCCCTGCGGGTGTTCCGCCACTTGCACGACCTCGACCTCGCTTTCCACCTGGAGCGCCAAACGGGCGGGCTCTCCCGCGACATCGAGCGCGGCAGCCGCGGCGTGAGCTTCACCCTGAGCGCCATCCTGTTCAACGTGCTGCCAACGGTGCTGCAGGTAGCGCTCGTCACCGGCATCTTCCTGTGGAGCTTCTCCGGCTGGTTCGCGGCCATCATCCTCGCCGCCGTCGGGCTCTACATCGCCTTCTCCATCGCCATCACCGAGTGGCGCACGCGCCATGTGCGGCTCATGAACGAGCTGGACTCCAAGGCCAACACCCGCGCCATCGACAGCCTCATCAACTACGAGACGGTGAAGTACTTCGGCAACGAGGAGTTCGAGGCCCAGCGCTACGACCAGGACCTGGCGGCCTGGGAGCGGGAGGCGCTCAGGACGCAATATTCCCTCTCGACCCTCAACAGCGGCCAGGCCTTCATCATCGCCCTCGGCGTCACGGCCATGATGCTGCTCGCCGGCCACGAGGTGGTGCAGGGCCGGATGACCTTGGGCGACTTCATCATGGTGAACGCCTACATGGTGCAGCTGTTCATGCCGCTCAACATCCTCGGCTTCATCTACCGGGAGATGAAGCGCTCCCTCACGGACATGGAACGCATGTTCGCGCTGCTGGATCGGCACGCCCAGGTGGCGGACCGCCCCGGTGCCGGGCCCCTGCATCACGCGAAAGGCGAGATCCGCTTCGAGAACGTGCGCTTCGGCTACGGCCCGGATCGGGAGATCCTGCACGGTGTGGATTTCCGGGTGCCGGCCGGCAAGAAAGTGGCCATCGTGGGACCGAGCGGCGCCGGCAAATCCACCATCGCGCGGCTCCTGTACCGCTTCTACGACGTGGGTGACGGGCGCATCACGCTCGACGGCGCCGACATCCGCGACGTGACCCGCGACAGCCTGCGCCGCCAGCTCGGCATCGTCCCCCAGGATACGGTGCTGTTCAACGACAACATCTACTACAACATCGCCTACGGCCGGCCGCAGTCCGACCGGGCCGCAGTGGAACGGGCGGCGGAGCTCGCGCACCTCTCTCAATTCATCGCCGCCCTGCCCAAGGGCTACGACACACTGGTGGGCGAAAGGGGCCTGAAGCTCTCCGGCGGCGAGAAGCAGCGCGTGGCCATCGCTCGCGCCATCCTCAAGGACCCACCGGTGCTGATCTTCGATGAGGCCACCTCGAGCCTCGACTCCAATGCCGAACAGGCCATCCTCGTGGCCATGAGCGAGGTGGCGGCGAAACGCACCAGCCTCGTGATCGCCCACCGCCTCTCCACCATCGTGGACGCGGACGAGATCGTGGTGCTGGACGAGGGCCGGGTGGCCGAACGCGGCACCCACCGGCAGTTGCTCAAAGCCAAGGGCCTCTACTCCCGTCTCTGGGCCCTGCAGCAACGGGAAGCAGAGGAGAAGAAAGCCGCGCAGCCCGGCAACCTCGTCGCCTTCCGCCTGGAATGAACCATGGGTGAGACGCGTTCGGCGCTCGTCACCGGCTGCTCCAGCGGCATCGGTCTCGCCACGGCGAAGCTGCTCGCCACCCGTGGCTGGCGGGTGGTGGCGAGCGCCCGGCAGGAGAAGGACGTGGTGCGCCTTCGCGGCGAAGGGCTCACGGCGGTGACCCTGGACATCGCTGATCCAGAGAGCATCGGCACGGCCCTGGACGAGGTCCTGACGCTCACGGGCGGCCGTCTCGACGCGCTCGTGAACAACGCCGGCATCGCCATCCCCGGCGCGGTCGAGGACCTGGGACGGGAGCTCCTGCAGCGCCAGTTCGACGTCAACCTCTTCGGCACCCTGGAACTCACCAACAGCGTGTTACCGCTCATGCGCCGCCAGGGCCACGGGCGGGTGGTGATGGTGAGCTCCATCCTCGGGCGGGTGGCGGTGCCCTGGCGCGGCGCCTACAACGCCAGCAAGTTCGCGCTGGAAGGAATCACCGATACCCTGCGGCTCGAGCTCGCGGGGAGCGGCATCCAGGTGTCGCTGGTGAACCCAGGTCCCGTGCAGAGCCGCTTCCGCGACAATTCCCTCGCCAACTTCGACGCCCTCGTGGATACGGCGGCGAGTCCGTATCGTGACCGATATGTGAAATTACGGGCCGAGACCGGCGCACGCAAGGACAAGCAGCCTTTCACAGTCGGTCCAGAGGTGGTGGCCCGGAAGATCGCCCATGCCCTCGAGAGCCGCCACCCCAAGGCCCGCTATTACGTGACCCTGCCGGCCTATCTCCTGGCCACGGCCCGGTGTCTGTTGCCTACGCGGATGCTCGATTCGCTGCTGTCTAAAATCTGACCTATATCTGATATCGCGCCCGGCCGCTTGCGCGGGCGTCGCGCCGGGCTATACTTTCCGGCCTGTCGTCACTGCAAGGGATATACGCGATGAACTCCCTCACCCGTGCCTTCGCCGCCGCCGCCGTGGCGGCCTGCTTCCTGTTCTGCGCCGGCTGCGCCTCCACAGGTGCGGCCCCCGGCTCGCGCTCCGACGTGGAAGCGCAACAGGACATCCAGGACATGCATTCCGCCCTGCTCAAGGCCTACAACGCCAAGGATGCGTCCGGTATCGCCGCGCTCTATACCGATGACGCCGTGCTCATGCCGCCCAACCTCGCCACCGTGAAGAGCAAGATCGCGGTATCGGACTTCATGCGCCAGATGCTGGTGCCGCCCATGTCCGGCATGCTGCTCAACTACACCGAGACCAATGTCTGCGGCGACAACGCTTACAGTTACGGCTACTACACCGTGCTCGGCGCCAACGGTGTGACCGTCGACCGTGGCAAGTTCGTGGAGATACTCCGGAACGACGGCGGCTGGAAGATCTCCCGCGACATCTGGAACAGCGACATTGTCGCGCCCGCGGTGAACGCCGCTCCCGCGACGCCCGCCCCGGCCGCGGCCACGCACTGAGAGCTCACGTCCTCGATATGAAGAGCCCGGAGTGGCGGCACTCCGGGCTTTTTCTTTTCCGGCTCTATCCCAGCAAAAGCGCTCTCAGCCTGGGTAAGTTCCAGCCAGCATGAGACCCTCGGTCTCAGGGAAGCCCAGCGCCAGGTTCATGTTCTGCAGCGCCTGACCGGCCATACCCTTCACCAGGTTATCGAGGGCGGTCATGATCGCCACGGTACCGTCCTTCACCTGCCAACCGATGTCGCAGAAGTTGCTGCCCACCACCGCGCCGACCCGCGGCGATTCTCCGACGAGACGCACGAAGGGGGCGTCCCGGTAGGCGGATTCGATCCTGGCCTGTACCGCCGCCGCATCCAGCCCGAGGCGCTTGTCGGGCCGGAACTGCGCCGTGGCGAAGATGCCCCGCACCATGGGCGCCGAATGGGGCACGAAGCTGAAGCTGTAACCGCGGCTGCCCGTGGCTTCCAGGAGCCGGATGATCTCGGCGCCGTGCTGGTGGGAGAGCGCCTTGTAGGCGCGGAAGTCCTGGGCCCTCAGAGGATGATGGGTGCCCTCGCCCGGAGAGGCGCCGGAACCGGAGGAGCCGGTGGCGGCACTCACGGCGATGAATCCCAAGTCGCTCATCCCCGCGAAGGGCAAGAGGGCGAGCTGGATGGCGGTGGCGAAACAGCCGGGGCTGGCGATGCGCCGCGCCTCCACCAAGTCTGAGCCGCGCCACTCCGGCAGGCCGTAGATGAAACTGCCGAGCTGGTGCGGACAGGGGTGGGCCGCGCCATAGGCCAGCGCATAAGCGTCCGCATCGTCCAGGCGGAAGTCCCCGGAGAGGTCGATGACCGTGAGTCGCTCCGCGAGCCCGTGCTTCTCCCACTCGGCCTCCAAGAGCGGCAGCTGCTTGGCGAACTCCATGTGGGGCATGGCGGCGAACAGCACCGGCACATCGGCGGTGGCCAGCGCACGCCAGTTGGGCTCTGCGTCGAAATCCCCCTGCAGCACGCCGCGCAGGTTGGGATGGGCTTTCCAGAAGGGTTCGCCCGCCTGCTTGCGGGACACGGCACGCAGGCTCTCCACCCGCGGATGCTGCGCCAGCAGCCGCAGGAGCTCGCCACCGCCATAGCCCGAACCACCCAGGATCGAGACCGCGATCCGGCTCATGGACGGTGGATACCCCGCTCCGCCAGCACCTTCAGCATGTGCTCGCCGAAGGCCTTGCCCTGGCTGCGGGCGTTGATGGCCCTCAAGCCCACCTCCCGCTCCACGAAGCGCACGCCCACGTTGTTGTCGGTGGCGGGCCCGGTGACCACGTCGGCGGTGATGCCGTATTCCTGCTGCAGGTGGCGCACGCCGCCCGCCACGCCCACGGGATCATTGGCGCAGAACACGAATCCGGCCGTGAGCGCACGCAACTCGGGATCCGCGAGGATCTTCTGCACGCCGTAGTCGCCCATGATGCCGTCGCCGGTCTCGGCCACGATCACGTCCAGGCCGCGGCCCGAGAGCTTGGCGAACAGGGTGCGCGCCACCTGGTTCGCGCTCTCGGGGTCGGTGCAGACGATGCCGGCGTCGGTGAAGTCGTAAGTCACCTCGGCACCGTAGTCGAGCATGCTCAAGGTGTCGCGCATGAGCGAGACGCCGGTGAGCTTGGCTCCACCGACCCGGAAGCCGGCCTGGGAGAGCCGCCGCACCAGGGCACAGGCGGCAGCGGTCTTGCCGGCGTTCATGCAGGTGCCCGCCACGTAGATGACGCGGCAATCCGGCTTGCTGCCGTTCTGCTGCAGGGCCCCCATGCGGATGTTGGCGGGCTGGCCTTCCCGGGACTGGAACTCGGGGTACACCAGCACCTGGCCCAGCACCTCGAATTCGAAAGGTGCCCCCACTTCCGGGTTGTGGGAGACGCATTCGCCGATGACGCCGCCCAGGTTCAGCACGTGCAGCTTCTGGCCCTGTTCCACGCGCTTGGGCAGCACGCCCTCATAACCGTGCAGTGCGTTGCGATGGCCCAGGGCACCGACGATCACGTCATCGCCGTGGATAACGTTCATGCGGCCATGCACGTCCTCCAACTGGTTGTAGGCGGACTTGTCTCCGAGTATCCGGCCGGCGACCACCGCGCCATGCTCGGCACTGATGGTGGACGAGAGGGTGAGCACTCGATCCAGCTTGAGGTTGCGGGTGACGGAAGCGATCTTGTCGGCATTGATCCTCACGGCGCGCCTCCCGCCTGGAGAGCGAGGATCTGCTGCACCCCATAGAGCTTGGCGAAGCCCGCCGCTTCCGCCCCGCTCCAGAGCTTATTGGCTTCGCCGTAGCTCGCCACCTTGGCATCCATGAGGGAATGGGGCGAGCGCACCCCGTCCACCGCGAAGGTGCGGGGATAGAGGGTGAGCTGCACTTCGCCGGTGACAGGGTCCTGGCTCGACTCCAGGAAGGCTTCCAGGTTGCGCGCCAGTGGATCGAAGAAATGGCCTTCGTGCAGCAACTGGCCGTAGAGGTTGCCGAGCGTGTCCTTCCAGAAGAGCTGCTTGCCCGAGAGCGTCAACTTCTCCAGTTCCCGGTGGCTGCCGATGAGGATATGGGCCGCCGGGGCCTCGAAGCCGACGCGCCCCTTGATACCCAAGATGGTGTCCCCGAGATGCACGCCGCGGCCGATACCGTAGCGCCGCCCCAGGGCGTTGAGCTCAGCCACCAGCGCCACCGGATCCAGGGCCTTGCCGTCCAGCGACTTGGGCACACCCCGTTCAAACATCAGTTTGAGTTTATGGGGCGAGAGCTTGGTGGCGTCAATCTCCCCACCGGGGAAGGCGGCCTGAGGCAGTTCGCTCCAGGAGTCGAGGGTCTCACGGCCACCCACGGAGGTGCCCCACATGCCCTCGTTCACGGAATACTGCACGGTCTTGGCGGGGAACTCGAAACCGTGCTTCTTCAGGAACTCCATCTCCTCGGCACGGCTGAGCGCGAGGCTCCTGATGGGCGTGATGAGTTCCAGCTCCGGCGCCAGGGCGCGGAAGGCCACGTCGAAACGCACCTGGTCGTTGCCGGCACCGGTCGAGCCATGGGCGAGCGCCCTGGCGCCCACTTCCTTCGCTACCTTCACCACGCTCGCCGCCTGGCATACCCGCTCCGCAGAGACGCTCAGGGGATAGAGGTTGCCGCGCAGCACGTTGCCGTACACGAGGTAGCGCAGATAGCGGTCGTAGAGCTCGGCACGGGCATCCAGGGTCACGTGGGCCTTGGCGCCGAGCTTGGGCGAGAGCGCCTCGATGCGGGCCAGTTCCTTGGCGTCGAAACCGCCGGTGTTCACCGTGACGGTGGCGACTTCCCAGCCTTGCTCCTTGAGATGCACCACGCAGAAGGAGGTATCGAGACCGCCGGAGAACGCCAATGCCACATGCTTCTTCATCTGCCCGCTCCTACTTCGCCGTGTTCCACAGTGCCCGCTCGGCCTGCTGCAGGCCACCGCCGGTGTCCGCCAGCCAGCGTTCCGCCGCCGACAGTTCCGACTCGATGAGTTCCAGGCCCAGGTTCCCGGCGCCGCCGAGATGGGTGGCGGTGAGCGCCTGGCGGTCCGGCCGGAACGTGCCGCCCTCGATCTCCTTCGCCACCTGCTTGTAAGCGTCACGGAAAGGCATGCCACCTTGGGCCAGGAGATAGGCTTGGTGGGCAGCGTAGATGTCGTCGCTGCAGGCGGCCGCGGCCCTGGCTGTGTCAACCTCCAGGGCCGGCACCAAGGCGATGAGCACGTCCAGCCAACTCCTGGCGGAGGCCACGGCAGCGAACAGGGGCTTCTTCAGGAGTTGCAGGTCCCGGTGGTAGTTGGACGGCAGTCCCGCCGCGATCTCCTGCAGCATGGCGGCGTAGCCGCGCAGCTCCCGGCAACGGCCCCGGGCCAGCTCCACCACGTCCGGATTGCGCTTCTGGGGCATGATCGAAGAACCGGTGGTGAAGGCGTCCGGCAAACGGATGAAGCCGAACTCGGGCATGGAATAGAGGGCCACGTCCCAGAGGAACTTCTCCATCACGAGACCGATGGAGGCGAGGCCGTTGAGCAGCGCGAGTTCGTGGCGACCCCGGGAGTTCTGCACGTCCACCGGGTTCACCTGCACCGCCGAGAACCCCAGCAGTTTCGCCGTGTATTCCCGCTCGATGGGCAAGGGCACACCGAAGCCCGCTGCCGCACCCAGGGGACAGCGGTCGAGTCGCGCATAGAGCGCACGCAGGCCCTCGAGCTCTTCCGTGAGGCCCGCCGCGAAGGCCGCGCCCCAGAGACCGAAGCTCGAAGGCATGGCACGGCGCAGATGGGTGTAACCCGGCATGGATTCGGCTGCGTGGGATTTGGAGAAGGCCAGGAAGGCGCGGCTCAAGGCCGCCACCTGCCCGCCGATATCCAACAAGGCCTCGCGCATATAGAGCCGCAGCGCCAGGATCACCTGGTCGTTGCGGGAGCGTCCCAGGTGGATGCGCTTGCCGGCGTCGCCCAGCTCCGCCGTGAGCAGGGATTCGATGACGGTGTGGGCATCTTCCTGTTCCGGGCTGATGCGGATCCCGCCTTCCCTGGCCCGCTTGGCGATGGCCGCGAGCCGCGCCACCAGAGCATCGGCATCCTTGGCCGGCAACAGATCTGCCTTGGCAAGCATGCGCGCATGGGCAGCACTGCCGAGCGCGTCGTGGATCAGCAGCGCCGTATCCAGCTCCGGATCCTCAGCCACGGTGAAGCGATGTATCGCTTCGTCCAGGGGCAGGCCCTTGGACCAGAGCTGCGCACTCACGCCGCGTGTTCCTTGGACTTCGCTTCCCGGGTCACTACCATGGTGCCGCTGCCCTGGTTGGTGAAGACCTCGGTCAGCACCGCATCCGGCAGCACGCCACTCACGAGGTGTGCACTCGCCACGCCACCCGTGAGGGCGCGGCGCACCGCGGTGAGCTTGGGCCGCATGCCCCCGCTCACCTTGCCGGAACGCTCCATGCCCTCGATGCCTTCCAGCGTGGTATAGGGTACGAGACTCGTGGGCCGGGCCAAGTCTTCGAGGAGCCCCGGCACCTTGAGCAGGAAGAAGAGCTTCTCGGCGCCGAGCGCCGCCGCCACTTCGGCGGCCACAGTGTCAGCGTTGGTGTTGAATACCTCGCCCTTGTCGTTGGCTGAGAGCGGCGTGATCACCGGCACGTATTCGCCGGCGAGCAGATGCTGCAGCAGGGCCGGGTTCACCTTGTCGATGTCGCCCACGAGGCCGAAGTCCACGAACTGGGTCTGACCGGCGTCGTCTTTCATCTGCACCGGCTGGCGCTTGCGGGCCGTGAGCAGGCCGCCGTCCACGCCGCTTATGCCCGTCACCGGCAGTCCTGCCGCCCGCAGGTCCGCCAAGAGATCCGTATGCAGGCTGCCCGCCAGCACCATCTTGGCCGCGTCCAGCACCTCGGCGGTGGTCACACGCCGCCCGGCCACCTTCTGCACCGGCAGGTCCAGGCTCTCGCACAGGGCGTCGATGCCCGTGCCGCCGCCGTGGACCAGCACCAATTTGATGGAGAAGCTCCACAGCACCGCGAGTTGCTCGCAGACCGCGCGGCGCACCGCGGCATCCTCCAGCACCTCGCCGCCGAGCTTGAATACGAAGGTCTTGCCGCGGAAGGCGCGTACGTACTGGGCGGCGGACCGCAGGCTGGCGTAGTTATCAGGCGCGACGGACATGGCTGGCCTCCCCCGATCGGGCACTCTGGTTCAACAGGTCGTGCAGCAGCACGCGCTGCACGTGGAAACGGTTCTCGGCTTCGTCGATGACGCGGCACTGCGGGCCATCCAGCACCGCATCCGCCACCTCCACGTTGCGCCGTACCGGCAGGCAGTGGAGGAACACGGCGTCGCGGGCGGCCGCGGCCATGGCGGCGGCGTCCAGTATCCAGTCCTTGTGTTGCATCACGCGGACAGCGGCCTCGATCGTGGGTGCCACGGCGGTGCTCGGCCCCCAGGCTTTGGCATAGACGGCTCGGCTCCCGGCCAGCGCCGCCTGGCGATCGTGGGTGAACGTGAGCGACCCCCCGGAAGCCTTCGCATAGGCTTGCGCCTCCGCCACGACACCGGGATGCAGTTCGAAGCCCGGCGGATGGGCGATGCGCACTTCGCATCCCGCGGCGGCGGCGGTGAGCAGGAAGGAATGGGGTACGGCCTTGGGAAGCGGCTTGATGTGCGGCGCCCAGGTGAGGGTCACCGGCAGGCCCTTCGTGGCGCCGAAGTTCTCGCGCAGGGTGAGCAGGTCCGCGAGTCCCTGGCAGGGATGCTCCCGCGCCGACTCCATGCTGATCACCGGCACGCCGGCGAGGGCACGGAATGCGTTCAGCACCGCGTCGGATGCATCCGCGTCGTCGTCCTGCAGCGCGCCGAAAGTACGCACCGCCAGGGCGTCGGCGTAGCGGCCGAGTACGGGTATGGCTTCTTTTATATGTTCGGGCCGGTCGCCATCCATGACCGCACCGGCCCGATCCTCCAGCTTCCATACGCCGTTGCCCACGTCCAGTACGAGGGCGTTGCCGCCACCGCGCAGCATCGCGGCCTCGAAGGAGGCGCGGGTGCGCAGGGAGGGATTGAAGAACACCATCCCCAGGAGCTTCCCGGCGAGATGGACGCCGGGTCCCTGCTTCTTCCAGGCGAGCGCCCGGTCCAGCACCGAGGCCACGCCGTCGACACCGATATCTGCGATGTGCGTGAAGTGCTTCACAGGCGGGTGGCGCCGTAAGTAGCGATGGCGCCGAGCAAGGCATCCACCGCCTGATGGCTCACGTTCAGCGGCGGCATGAGGCGCAGCACCTCGGGGTCCGAGGAACCGCCCACGAGGATGCGCTGCTCCTGCAGGTATTTCTTGAGGGTAGCGGCGTGCTTACCGGCCTTGAGACCCAGCAGGAGCCCACCGCCCCGCACCTCGGTGATGAAGCTGCCCGCGAGCGCCGTCCGGATGCGTTGCTCCTGGGCGGCGGCGTTCTCCATGAGGCGCTCCTCACGGATCACCTTCAAGGTAGCGACGAGGGCAGCCGAGGCCAAGGGGCCGCCGCCGAAGGTGCTGCCGAGGTCTCCCAATTTGAGGGCAGCGGCGACAGCCGGGCTCAGGAGCAAGGCACCCATGGGCACACCGGAGGCGATGCTCTTGGCAAGGGTCAGCATGTCAGGTGTCACGCGGTATAGCTGGGCGGCGAAGGGCGTCCCCAAACGGCCCATGCCCGTCTGCACCTCGTCGAAGATGAGCAGGGTTCCGGCGCGGCGGCATTTCTCCCGCAACGCCTCGAACCAGGCAGCGGGCGCCGTGGTGACCCCAGCCATGGACTGCATGGGTTCCACGATCATGGCGGCGATGTCCGAGAGATCTACCGCCTCAAGGGCGGCAGGATCGGCGAAAGTCAGAAATTCCACCGGCGCCACCAGGGGCCCCAGGCTTTTCTTGAGCTCGGGGGCATCGGTGACCGAGAGTGCCAGCAGCGTGCGACCGTGGAAGGAGCCCTTGAAAGCCACGAACTTGTGACGGCCGGTGAGCTGCACCGCCACCTTCAGGGCGCTCTCGTTGGCCTCCGCTCCTGAGTTGCAGAAGAACACCGAGGCGAGCCCCTCTGGCCCGAAACCCACCAGAGCCTCGGCCGCCTCGTCCCGCACCGGCAGACGCGCCGCCGCGGAATAGAACAAGAGCTGCCGCGCCTGGGCGGCGATGGCGCCCGCCACCACGGGATGGCAATGGCCTGTCCCCGCCACGCAGTGACCACCGTAGAAATCCAGATAGACGTTACCGCTGGCATCGAGCACCTGATCGCCGCGGCCGGCAGCCAGCGGGAAGGGGTATGGAGCGTAGGTGGGCAGCAAGGCCGCGACAGCCCTGTTTTGCGGGGAATCTTTAAAAATATGCATTTATGCGTGTATAAAATCGCGTTAAATGGTATATAATGCGCTTATATACAATTTAATTCCGCCTAATGCAAGGGCTATGCAAGCCTCTCATGCCTCTGCCGGGAGCTGCCATGACGTTGGACGAAGCCATACTTAAACTCGCCGAGGCCCAGGAGATCACCGACCAATCGGTGTTCCTGAATCTGCTGAAGCGCGAGGGCCATAAGGTGACGCAGCCCACCCTCTCGCGGCATCTCAACAAGCTTGGGGTGCAGAAGCTCGCGGGCCGCTACCAGCGGGTCGAACCCATCCCCGGGGAGCTTCCCGCCTACGCCGTGTCAGCGGCCCCGCCCAACCTCGTGATCATCAAGACCCGCCCGGGCTACGCCCAGGCACTCGCGGTGCTGCTGGACCAGAAGGCCATCGACGGGGTGGTGGGGACCTTGGCGGGCGACGACACGATATTCATCGCCGTGACGCCTGAGAAGAAGATGCGCGCCGCCGTGGAGACGGTGCGCGAGATCCTGGAGCGGCGGGCCGCCGGCTGAAGACGGGCTATTTCTTCGCAGGTGGGATGGGAAGTTCGAGGTCGATCAGGAGCTTCCATTCATCCTTGACGCGGCGCCAGACGTGCACGTAGCTGCCGAGAGGCTGCTTGCGGGTGGCATCATTGACTCCGTAGATCACCCCATACATATAGGCGAGGTCGCCAGCGTTCGACACAGCCCCGCCCGAAGGCGCCCATTGCCAGCCTCCCTGCCTGACGGACATGACCTTCATCACCGCCTGCACTCCCGTGACCGGTTGCTTCCCCTCCTCCAGCAGCCTGATATCGGGGTCCGCCAGCGCTTCGTAGCCAGCCCGCTGGCTGCTCCCGCTCGCCGTATCGGAGAACAGCGCCTCGGCTCTCTCCAGGCTGCCATGCAGCGTCTCCAGGTCGGGCACTGGACCCGAATCGGGTAGCTCGGTGACCTTGGCGCCGCGCGCGAGCGCGATCACGCGTTTCGCCGGTTTGGCATGGTCCACCCCGCCGTCGAACAGGATGCGCCATTTGCCCTCTTTGGTCCTGTGCCACACCGTCAGCCACTGGCCGTGGGCATCCTGGGTCTTGCCATTCTCGATCCAAGTGGCGGTCCAGGGTCCGGTATCCACACCGAAGTCGCCAGAGGAAGATAGGAGCGCCAGGCTGGGGTACCAGCTGAGCTTGGTGCTGCTTGGCTTGCGGTCGGTGTAGACCTCATAGGCGTTGGCTGGCTGGGGAACGAGCGTGATGGCTTGCTTGTCCAGGTACATGAGGAAAGCGTCGCGCACACCGTGGTCGGCGGCCGCCTTGGCGAAGTCGTATTCGTTCTGGATGAGGCTGGGAGGCGCCGCGGAGACGGCGAAGCTCGCGAGCAGCAAGGAGACGGCGGTCAGCAGGAGGGCTTTGCGCATGGGAGCTTTCCGGCGTATGTCGTCTCGGGACAGGCTACCCCAAAGTGCCGGCCCCGCACAGGGGCCTGGCTCACCGGCCATCGGGCGATGAAAGGGCACGGATGCACCAGGCGTGCACCAAGCTCGGCACATCGTGCCAGCAGGCGGGCAGGAGCAGGGAGATGACGATCGATGCCCGCCAATCCCACATGCCACGCGTCAGATATTGGCGCGCATGCCAGCGCTTATCTGTTCTCCGAGTGCATCGAACTGGCTATCGCTGGTGGAACCGAAGATGCCATCCCAGGAGCTCGAGGTGGTGTCCACGCTCAGCTTCCAAAGCACGCTCCCGGTCTTGCGGTCGGTTATATCGGAATCCGCCGCCAGTATGGCATGACCGGCCAACGCACCCATCCAGAAGCGATGCCCGCCGCTCAGGTAGCGTAAGCCAGTCATATGTATGTGTACCACCAAATCCGTTTTAGCCGGATCGTCCGCAGCAATGAGAGACGTCGACGCGGTGATCTTGGCAACCACGGCCTGTGCCAGTTCCTGTTTGGCCTTTTCCACATCGCTGTCATCGATGGTGGGTACGGCGTCGACCACGACCACGAAGCTCGTATAGCCCTTGGTGGATTTGATCATCGGTCCGTTGTAACTGGGGCCGGAAGCACAAGCACACAATGCCAGTATCAAGCCCGCGACTGCGACTGGTTTGAACATCCCGTTTCTCCTAAGGGTTGACTTGGATTGACGATCTAAGACTATAACCACTCAAGCTTCATCGATGCCCACCACGCGGTTGCGCCCGCCGCGCTTGGCACGATACAGCCGCCGATCGGCGGCCATGAACAGGCGGTCCCAATCCTCGCCGTCATCGGGATAGATGGCGACCCCCCCGCTCACGGTGGCGGTGGGCACCTCCACGTCCTGGTGAGGCTGGGCACCCACCACCGCGAGCCGCAGTCGCTCGGCGGCGGCGATGGACTGATCACGCTCATGATGGGGGAGGATCACCAGGAACTCCTCGCCGCCGATGCGTCCCAAGGCATCCTCGGCACGCTTCGCGCCGGACAAGGCATCGCCGATGTGCTTGAGGACCGCGTCACCCACATAGTGGCCGCAGGTGTCGTTGATCTGCTTGAAGTTGTCGATGTCGAACAAGGCTACCCCGAACTTCTGCTTCTGGCGCGCCGCGCGCGCCGCCTCTTCACCGAAGCGCACCAGCGTAGCGCGCCGGTTGGGCAGGCCTGTCAGGATGTCGGTGAAAGCCGAGCGCCGGAGGTCATCCTCCATGAGGCGTGTCTCGACCCACATGAGGCCCAAGGTGGCGCACACCACCAACAGCATCTGGAACACCGCGAACCATGCCTGCAGGGCGAATATCTGGTCGTAATCGACGTGCGGGCCGGAGAACATCGCGATCAGCGCCAGGCGCAGATCCCAGACCAACAATGTGAGCACGATGGTGGTGGCCAGGAAGTTCGACGCCGCACGCGCAGCGGGCGGCGGATGGCGGAGGAGCTTCCATGACACCATCATATAGAGGAGCGTGGCGTAGACCGTGGGAGCAGCGATGTCGATCACCAGCTTGCCGTGCAGGAGATGGTTCAGCACCAGCGCCGCGACAGTGGCGCCGAAGCCGGCGACGGCGAACTTGAGGGATGGGGGTTGAGGCACGTGCATGAGCACGCCACGGGAGGTGAGCAGGCCGGCCACGGCGATGAGCCCGTTACCCACGATCTGCGCGAAGTCGAGCGGCAACCAGACCTCGGCCACGATGAAGAGCATGCCGAGGGCGTAGACCACGAGGCCCCAGCCCCAAAGCCGCAGAGCGAGGGACTTGCGCTCGCCCCGCGCTACCACCAGCACCAGTACGCCCATGAGCATGCTCATGCTCAACAGACATAGGAGCAGCAGCTTCACCGTGAGTGACAAGCAAAAGACTCCCTAGGATTTAGTCTTGGTCCAACTCGGGTCTTGGCCCGTTCCGAGAGGGAGTGTGCGCCAAAACAGGGGACGCTGGGAACACCTGTCTAGCTTGCCTACGGGGTCCCGCGGTGTTCAGCCCCTTCAGTCTCCCGTAGGGATGATGCCCGCGTTCTCGACCATGAGGATGATGGAGCGCACCGGCGCCCGGGTGCGATGCACCACGCCCTTGGGCACGGTGAACCCCTGCCGTGGCCTGAGCTCCACCGAGGCGCGACCCTCCAGGTCGATGACGAACAATCCTTCGATGACGTAGAAGAACTCGTCGTCATCGTCGTGCTTGTGCCAGTGGTATTCGCCTTGCATCACCCCCAGGCGCACCACCGAATCGTTCACCTTGGTGAGAGTCTGGTTGTACCACTTGTGCGTCACCGTATCGATCAAAGGCTTCAGATCCACCAACTCCAGTGCCTTGAACTTGATGTCCAGATGGGTCTCGTAAGGGAAATCCTTGGGATCGCTCATGCTGCACCTCGTGCTGAAGGACCAACTTCAATGTCCCAGGATGCTAAGCCAATGCTCTCCGGAAAACTGTTGTAAATTTACGGATATGTGTTGTTATTCCGCGGCATGCCCAGGCTAGTATCGATCGAGTATCTGCTGCGCATGCACCCGCAAGGCCTCCGTAAGCGCCGTGGGTCCGCGGATCTCGAAATCGAAGGAAAGCCGTGCCAACTGCCGGGCGAACCAGTCGAGACCGTCGGTGCGGGTCTTGAAAAGCACTCCGCCCGGGCAGGGCTCGAACAAGCCGATGTGCTCGCCGAGTTCCAAGGTGGCGTTCTTGATGTCGGTCTTGAGGAGCACTTCGACCGCGATAGCCCGCGGCAGGGTGGCGATGCTGAAATCGAGATGTGCGCCGGCATCGAAATCCGCGGGCCGCGTGAACTCCACTTCCTTCATGGCCACCTGCACCACCCTGTCCAGACGGAAGGAGCGCAGTCCCTGGCGCAGGTGGCAATACCCTCCTACGTACCACCGGCCTTCGCGGTACAGGAGCCCGTAGGGATCGAAGTCGCGTTCGCTGCCTTCGCCTTTCGAGGAACGGTACTGCATGTGCACGCGCCGCTGGGCCTGGGCAGCGGCGCTCAAAACCACCAGCGCCTGATTGTCGCCAGGTGGCGGGGCGCGGGTGAGATCGAGGGTCACGGTCTCGTCGACCGCGCGCACGCGCGTTTTCAGCTTCGCCGGCATCACCCGCTCGAGCTTGGCCTGGGCGCTGGTGACGGCAGAACTGCCTTCCGCCAGCCCAAGGCTCTTGGCCGCCAGGAGGCCCACCGACAAGGCGAGCGCCTCGTCGTCGCTGAACATCATGGGCGGCAGCTTGAAACCGGCCACCAGCATGTAGGCGCCATGGCGTCCGCGTTCGCTGGTGATGGGGATGCCCAAGTCCTCCAGCACGCTGATGTAGCGCCGGAGCGTACGGCCGTCCACTTCCAGGCGGCGCGCGAGCTCGGCGCCACTCATACGGCCGTGGGTCTGGAGCAATTCCAGTACGGCGAGGACGCGGGTCGCAGGATGGGCCATGGGGAGACAGTGTACTCACAATTAGGGCGGGAAACGCCCTATTTACCCCTTACCGTGCGTCCCAAGCCGGTAAAAACCTGCGTCTGCCGGCCTCCAAAACCACTTAGGAGCAGACCGATGCACAACAGAATCAGGACCTTCCTGAGATCTATGGCGCCCTTCTGTGGGGCGGTGATCCTCACTGCTTTCGGGGGGTACGCCCCGAACACCCTCGGCAACAACGCCACCGGCACCCCGGCCACGGCTGCCAATACAGCCCTACGCGACGGCTCCCATGACTTCGATTTCCTCTATGGCAAATGGATGATGCCCAACCACCGCCTCAAGAACCGTCTGGCGGGTTCCAACGAGTGGGAAGACTTCGTGTCCTACGACGAATGCCACCCCCTTCCCGGCGGCATCGGCAACGAGGACTTCTTCAAGACCGACCACTGGAAAGATTTCATGGGCGTCACGGTGCGTACCTATGACAAGGCGACGGGCCTCTGGCGCCTTTACTGGGTCGACAACTACTTCTCCGGTGGGGTGTTCGAGGCGCCGGTGGTGGGCAAGTTCGAGGGCAACGTGGGCGTATTCGAGGCGCCGGACACCTTCAACGGCAAACCCATCATCGTGCGCTTCACCTGGACCGTGAACCCGAAGGGCTCCAAGGCCGTAGCCAACTGGGAACAGGCCTTCTCTGCCGACGGCGGCAAGACCTGGGAGACCAACTGGAAGAACGAGATCATCCCCATGGACGATGCCGAAGCGGCCCAGCGTTTCGGCGCGGGCATATGAGCCGGCAACGGTCTATAACTCCAAATCTGAGGAGCTTCACATGAAAACCCTTCGCGTCATGCTCGCTGTCGCCGCTTCGGCTGTCACCGTGGGCACCATGGCCCCCGCATACTCCACCGATGTGCATGATTTCGATTTTCTCGTCGGCCATTGGAAAGTCCATAACCGTGTCTTGAAGGGGCGTCTGGTCGGGAGTCATGAATGGATGGAGTTCGATCAGACCCTTGACTGCCGACTGCTGATGGGCGGCATGGCCAACGAGCGCGACAGCGTATTCATGAAGCCGGGCGGCGCATACCCTGGGCTTGGCTTGGCCATCTACGACGCGAAGGCAGGCCGATGGCTAAATTGGGGGATCGATGGCCGCAATCCTTCTACCAGTATTGATCCCCCGAACATAGGGCATTTCGAGAACGGTATCGGTACGTTCTATGACGATGAGATGATCGGGGGAAGGCCAGTGCGCGTCAGGGTTATGTGGTCCCACGATAGCCCGGGCACCGCGCGCTGGGAACAGGCTTTCTCCGCCGATGGTGGTAAGACCTGGGAGACGAACTGGATCGGGGACTTCACCCGTGACGGCAAATGAGGATCACTCTGTGAAGATCATGCTGCTTCTCACATGGGGCTGTTGAGAGGCAAGCCGGAGCTTTTCATCATGGACCCACCCGGTGCCCGCACTTTTGCTGGCTGCCGGGTGGGTAGCGGATAGGGGTCTCAAGCGTGATTTACTTCGAACACCTGTGGTTATTCTTCGTGATCGTGTTCGGCATCATTGTGATGCCAGGCATGGACATGGCCTACATCCTGGGCAGCGCCCTCACCGGCGGCCTGCGGACGGGGCTCACCGCCTTGTCGGGAATCGTGGCCGGCGGTGTCGTCCATGTGACCATGGGGGCCCTCGGCATCAGCACCCTGCTCAAGCTCTTCCCCACCACCTTCAATCTCATGCTGCTGGCGGGGGCGGTCTATATCGCCTGGATAGGCTGGTCCATCCTGAAGAGCGCATCGACGTTCCAGCTCAAGGCAGATGAGAAGCAGCGTAGCCCGCAAGCGACGTTCCGCCAGGGTATCGTCACCAGCCTACTGAATCCCAAGGCTTACCTCTTCATGCTGGCGGTGTTTCCGCAGTTCTTCCGTCCGGAATACGGCTCCCTCGCGGTCCAGGCCTTGGTGATGTGGGTGATCATCGCCGCGACCCAGATCAGCGTATACGGTTCAATGGTGGCAGCGGCCCACGGTGTGCGCGGCTGGCTGGCATCGAACCCGGGATTAGGACCCATCGTCGGCCGCGCGGTGGGCGTGGTCCTGATGCTTGCTGCCGCGCTCACGGCTTTCGATGGGTGGCGGAACCTGTAAAATCGGGTGCGTGACCCATATCGCCCATCTATGGCTTTTTTTCATACTGGTGCTCAGTGTCGTCGTACAGCCCGGCATGGATATGGCCTACATCTTGGGCAGCACCCTCACCGGTGGTCTCAGGATGGGGTTCATAGCCATCTTCGGGATCATGGGTGGCGCGATATACCACGTGACCATAGGCACCCTGGGAATCGGAGTACTGCTCAAACTCTACCCCGCGGCCTTCGACTTCATGCTTCTGGCAGGCTCTCTCTATATCGCCTGGATCGGCTATTCGATCATGAGGAATGCCGCCGCTTTCCAGTTGAAGCCTGAAACCAAGATCCAGACCACGGCACAGACGTTCCGTCGGGGGGTGCTGACCAACGTATTGAACCCCAAGGCCTACCTCTTCACGCTGGCGGTATATCCACAGTTCATCCGTCCGGAATACGGACCCCTGGTGCTGCAGGCATCCGTCCTGTGGCTCATCGTCGCCATGACCCAGATAGGCGTATATGGTTTCGTGGTGGTGGCGGCGGGAAACGTGCGCCGCTGGCTGACGAGCCCGGATTCTGCGGTCATGGTGAGCCGGGCGGTCGGCATCGTCCTGATATTAGGAGCGGTGTTAACGGCGATCAGCGGCTGGCGGAATCTTTAATCAATCCGAATCAGATTTAAAGGAGTTCGAGAATGAAGAAGACGTACAAGGGCAGTTGCCACTGCGGCAAAGTCGCCTACGAGGCCGATCTAGACCTCATTGCCGGTGCCGGCAAGTGCAACTGCTCCATCTGCAGCAAGATGCGCCTGTGGGGAGCAATGGTGAAACCGGACGCCTTCCGCCTGCTGTCAGGTTCCGAAGACCTGACAAACTATCAGTTCAACACCAAGAGCATCCATCACCTTTTCTGCAGGTATTGCGGAGTGCGCGCCTTCGAAAAGGGCTACCTGGACATGCTCGGAGGCGAGTATTACACCGTCAATCTCGCCTGTCTGGACGATGTGAGCCCCGAAGAGCTCGCCGCCGTGCCGGTGCGCTACATCGACGGCCGCAACAACAATTGGATGTCCCCACCGGCCGAGACCCGCCATCTA
>DASSIS010000032.1:0-5878 GCA_035691665.1 Gammaproteobacteria bacterium
GGAATCCCTCTACATCCTGCTCACCTCGGACTCGGGGAGGAAGCTCCTCTCCACCGTCAAGACCGTCATCGTGGACGAGATCCATGCGCTCGCCGGCAACAAGCGCGGCGCCCATCTCGCGCTCTCCCTCGAACGCCTCGCCGCCCTCACACCCAAGCCGCCGGTGCGCATCGGCCTCTCGGCGACGCAGAAACCCATCGAAGACGTGGCCCATTTCCTCACCGGCGCCGGGGAGGACTGCACCGTCATCGACACCGGCCACGTGCGCGAGCGGCGCCTGCACCTGGAGATGCCGCGCTCGCCGCTCACCTCGGTCATGGCCAACGAGGTCTGGGCGGAGATCTACGACCGCCTCGCCGAGCTGACCGGCACCCATCGCACCACGCTCATCTTCGCCAACAACCGCCGCCAGGCGGAGCGGGTGGCGCGGCATCTCGCCGAGCGCATCGGCGAGGAGCACGTCACCTCCCACCACGGCTCCCTGGCCCGGGCCCATCGCCTGGACGCGGAGCAGCGCCTGAAGAAGGGCGAGCTCAAGGCCCTGGTGGCCACGGCCTCGCTCGAGCTCGGCATCGACATCGGCGACGTGGACCTCGTCTGCCAGCTGGGTTCGCCCCGCAGCATCAGCGTCTTCCTGCAGCGGGTGGGGCGTTCCGGCCACGCCGTGGGCGCCCTGCCCGAAGGCCGGCTGTTCCCGCTGTCGCGGGACGACCTCGTGGATTGCACGGCGCTGCTCGATTCCGTGCGCCGTGGCGAGCTGGACACGCTGCGCATATTGGATGCGCCGCTCGACGTGCTGGCCCAGCAGATCGTGGGGGAGGTGGCCTGCCGGGAATGGGACGAGCCGGCGCTCTATGCCCAGTTGAAGCGCGCCTGGCCTTACCGGGCGCTCAGCGAGAAAGATTACGGCGAGCTGATGCAGATGCTGGCGGAGGGCTATTCCACCCGCCACGGCCGGCGCGGCGCCTACCTGCACCGGGACCGGGTGAACGGCAAGCTCCGGGGCCGGCGCGGCTCCAAGCTCATCGCCGTCACCAACGGCGGCGCCATCCCCGACCTCTTCGACTACGACGTGATCCTCTCGCCCTCGGGCCTGCGCATCGGCACCTTGAACGAGGACTTCTCCTTCGAGAGCATCCCCGGGGACATCTTCCAGCTCGGCAACACCAGCTATCGCATCCTCAAGGTGGAGCAGGGCAGGGTGCTGGTGGAGGACGCCCGGGGCCAGCCGCCCAACATCCCCTTCTGGATAGGCGAGGCCCCGGCCCGCACCCAGGAGATGTCCCAGGCCGTGTCGCGCCTGCGCACGGAAGCAGACCGGCGCCTCGCGGCGGGCCAGGACCTGATGCCCTGGCTCACGGGCGAGATGCAGCTCGAGGCCCCGGCGGCGCGCCAGCTCGGGGAATACCTCGCTTCCGCCAAGGCGGCGCTCGGGGTGCTGCCCACCCAGGACACGGTGGTGTTCGAGCGCTTCTTCGACGAGGCCGGCGACCAGCACTTCGTGATCCATTCCCCCTTCGGCGCCCGCATCAACCGCGCCTGGGGCCTGGCCTTGCGCAAGCGCTTCTGCCGCAAGTTCAACTTCGAGCTGCAGGCGGCGGCGCTGGAAGACACCATCGTCCTGTCCCTGGGCGCCACCCACAGCTTCCCCCTTGAGGAGCCGGCGAAGTATCTCAACTCCGCCACCGCGCTCGACGTGCTCACCCAGGCGGTGCTCGCGGCGCCCATGTTCGGCACCCGCTGGCGCTGGGTGGCCACCACCGCGCTCGCGGTGCGGCGCAACCGCAACGGCCAGCGCAACCCGCCGGCCTTCCAGCGGGCGGACTCCGAGGACCTGGTGGCGCTCATCTTCCCCGACCAGCTCGCCTGCGCCGAGAACCTGGCGGGCGCGCGCGAGGTGCCGGACCATCCCCTGGTGCACCAGACCCTGAAGGATTGCCTGCACGAGGTGATGGACGCGGACGGTTTCCTGAAGCTGCTCGAGCGCCTGCAGAGCGGCGAACTGAAAGTAGTGGCCCGGGACCTCGCCTCGCCCTCGCCCCTGGCCCAGGAGGTCCTGAGCGCCCGGCCCTATGCCTTCCTGGACGATGCCCCCGCCGAGGAGCGGCGCACCCTCGCGGTGCAGTCGCGCGGCGTCATGAGCCTGGAAGAGGCGGGCTCTCTCGCGGAACTCGATCCTTCTGCCATCGCCCGTGTCCGCGAAGAAGTCTGGCCCACGGCCCGGGATGCGGATGAACTGCACGACGCGCTGGTGGTGTTGGGTTTCCTGACCGAGGAAGAAGGCCTGAGAGGCAATCCCCAGAATCAGCTGGATTTCGGCTGGAAGAACCTTTTCGAACAATTGGCGAAAGACCGGCGCGCCACGCGCGCGGAACTCGGCTCCGGCCACACGCTGTGGGTGGCGGCGGAGCGCCTGGACGAATTCCTGGCGGTGTTCCCGGACGCCAAGCTCGCGCCTGCTCTGGCGCCACTCGATGCCGGTGCGCCGCCGGCGCGGGAAGACGCGCTGCGGGAACTCCTGCGCAGCCGCCTCGAAGGTTCGGGTCCCGTGACCGCGAGTGCCGTGGCCGGGACCTTGGGATTAGCGGCTTCCGAGATACAGCAGGCTTTCCTGTCGCTGGAAGCGGAAGGCACGGTGATGCGCGGCCAATATACCCGCGGCAGCACCGAGACCGAGTGGTGCGAGCGGCGTCTGCTCGCCCGTATCCACCGATACACCCTGAAGCGCCTGAGGAGCGAGATCGAGCCCGTCACCCCCGCGGACTACCTGCGCTTCCTCTTCGACTGGCAGGGCCTGGGTGCGGAGCGGCCCGAAGGCCAGGGCTCGCTCGCGGCTGCACTTGAACAGCTCGCCGGGTTCTCGGCGCCGGCCTCCGCCTGGGAGCAGGACATCCTGCCGGCCCGGGTCGGGGATTACGCGTCTTACATGCTGGACCAGCTCTGCGCCGGCGGCGCCGTCACCTGGATGCGGCTCGTGCCGCCCAAGGTGGGGGACGAGGAGCGGCGTGCGGGTCCGGTGCGGGGCACGCCCATCGCCTTCGTCGAACGCGACGCGCTGCATCACTGGCGCAAGCTCGCGGAGCTGCCGGACGCGGGCGCCATCAACCTGAGCCACGGCGCCCGCGCGGTGTACGAGGCCTTGAAGACCCAGGGCGCGCTGTTCTTCTCGGACCTGACGCGCATCACGGGTCTCTTGCGCACCCAGGTGGAAGCGGCCCTCGCCGAACTCACCGCCTGGGGGCTCGCTTCTTCCGACAGCTTCGCGGGGCTGCGCGCCCTCATCACGCCCGCGGCGAAGCGCGCGCCCTTGAGCTCCAGCCGCCAGCGGCTGCGCCGCGGCCAGGCCCCGGGGGTGGACGAGGCGGGCCGCTGGGCCCTGCCGCCGCGCCAGGCCGTGGCGGGCGAGGGCAACCAGGCGGACGCAGAGGCGCTCACCCATCTCGCGGACGTGCTGCTGCACCGCTACGGCGTGGTGTTCCGGAAAGTCCTGGAGCGGGAGAGTGGGCTGCCCCCCTGGCGCGACCTGCTCTATATATATAGAAGGCTCGAGGCCCGGGGCGAGGTGCGAGGCGGGCGCTTCGTGGACGGCTTCGCCGGCGAGCAGTTCGCCCTGCCGGATGCGGTCGGGGCCCTGCGGGAGACCCGCCGCCGCCCCAAGACCGGCGAGCTCGTCTCCGTCTCGGCGGCCGACGTGCTGAACCTCACGGGCATCATCGCCCCGGGGCAGCGAGTGCCGGTGGTGGGGGAGAACCGGGTGCTCTACCGGGACGGCATCCCCGTGGCGGTACAGGTGGCCGAAGAGGTCAAATTCCTCGCTGACATCGCCCCAGACATGGAATGGGCGTTGCGAAATTCCCTGTTGCGCCGCAGACTGCCGCCCACCCCTGGCACCGTGCAGTGATCCGCCCATGGCGCGACCGGCCGCTACCCTCACCATCTCCCGCGCCGCCGAGGCCGCGGGCGTGAACGTCGAGACCCTGCGCTACTACCAGCGGCGCGGCTTCATCCGTCAGCCTCCCAAACCCGCGCGCGGCTACCGGGTATATCCGGCGGACACCGTGGACCGGATCCGCTTCATCAAGCGCGCCCAGGAACTCGGCTTCACCCTCGCCGAGATCAAGAGCCTCCTGTCGCTCGGCGACGGCCACTGTCACGAGACCCGCGAGCTGGCCGAGCGCAAGCTCGCGCTCATCCGCGGCCGGGTGCGCGACCTCAAGGCCATGGAGCGAGTGCTGGACGGCCTGGTGCAGGCCTGTGGCCGGCACGGGGAGGGTCCCGGCTGCCCGCTCATCGACACCCTGGGGCGTGGCTCGCGCGCTTGACTCCGTACCACGGTACGGAGCCTATGCTAGAGGCTCGTGGTATCCCTGGCGGAGCGGGCGCAAGTGAAACAAAAGACCATCGGCGGCAGCACCGGCCTCTCCATCCTGTTGAGCGGCATCGCCTCGGCGGTATCGCTCTGCTGTTTCGCGCCCTGGGTGGTGCCGCTGCTCGGCGTCTCGGGCGCCATCCTGTTCGCGCGCCTCGGCCCTTACCGACCCTATCTCATCGGCGTCTCGGCGCTGCTCCTGGTGGTGGCCTTGGTCGCTGCCTACCGCAGCCGTAAGAGCTGCGCCGCCGATCCCGTGCTGCGCCGCCGGCGCGCCTGGCTCAACCTGGCACTCGTCGTCGGCGTGCTCGTGCTGCTGCTGGCGTTGTTCGCCGGCCGGCTCGAACTTTTCCTGCAGACCCATCTGTCTTCCTGAACGGAGAGCTCCGATGCGATCCCTGCCACGCTCCATCCTCCTTTTGATCCCGCTCACGCTCCTGGCACCCGCCTGCGGCAGCGAAGCGGCGCCCGCTCCGTCGACGGATATCTACACGACGCTCCCGACCGACCTCGCCGGCCTGCGCCAGGACTTCAACGCCGGCATCGGCAAGGTCCGGCTGCTGTACATCGTCGGGGCCAGCTGTCCCGTGTGCCTGCGCGGCATGGACGATCTCGGCCGCGCGCTCGCCCCGGAACAGGACGATGCGCGCCTGCGGACCCTGGTGGTCTACGTGCCCGAGCTGCACGCGGGAGCGGCGGACATCGCGCCCACGGTCTCGCTCCTGCCGGGCAAGCAGGTCTCGCGCTACTGGGATCCGGCGGGTGCCAGCGAGAAGCTGTTCGAAAACATCCTCAAGACCCTGGGGCCTGCTTGGGACGTGTACATGGTCTACGGCCCCGAACAGCGCTGGGACGGCGCTGCGCCGCCGCAGCCGGATTTCTGGATGGCGCAACTGGGCGGCATCCCCAGCGGGCGCTACCTGGATGCGGCCGAGTTTGCGAAGCAGGTGCAAAGCCGTCTGGCATCGCTCAAGGCGGGCGGCGTATGAGCACGGCGGTGCTGGCCTGCACCATCACTTGCCCTGAATGCGGCCACGCCCGGACCGAAGAGATGCCGATGGACGCCTGCACACGCTTCTATGAATGCACATCCTGCCGCACGCTCCTCAGACCCAAGCCCGGCGACTGCTGCGTGTTCTGTTCCTACGGTGATGTCGTCTGCCCGCCGCAGCAGGTGGCCGGCGATAGTTGCCGGTGCTGAAGCCATGAAGCCCGATGTCACCTGCGCGGGGGACGGCCGCGATCTCAGCAGCGGCTGCAAGGGCCTGCTCATCTGGGGCATCCCTGTCATCCTGCTCGGCGTCAGCGCTCGTCTCGGTGGGGTCTATCCTGCGTTCGCCTGGCCGCCGCTGCTCGCTTTCATGGGCGGAGTCTGCCTGCTGAACGCCCGGCGTTGCGGCCGCCGGCACTGCTACTACACCGGTCCCTATTTCCTCCTCTTGGCCCTCCTGTCCCTGCTCTATGGCTTGGGCCTGTTGCCGCCCGGACCCAAGGGCTGGCAATGGCTGT
>DASSIS010000033.1:0-31798 GCA_035691665.1 Gammaproteobacteria bacterium
CTCAGGAGCCGGCGGACGCTTGGCCGCGCTTATGCCCCGCGCCTTTCTTCCACGGGTGTTTGGCGGCGGTGGCTGCGCCCGGCGCGGCCGTAGCAGCGGCGGTCGACGCCTGAGGCAGGATCACCTTGGCGCCGTCCTTCAGCTGCTCGGCACCGTCGGTCACCACCTGCTCGCCGGCCTTGAGGCCGGTGCTGACCGCCACCCGCTCCCCATCCACCGGACCTAAGGTCACGGTGCGCAAGGCCACGGTGTCGTCGGAGCCGACGACGTAGACGTAGGTGCCGGGGACCCCGTGCTGCACGGCCGACACAGGCACGATGAGCGCGCCCTTGAGGGTGTCCACCAACAGCACCACGTTCACGAACTCGTTGGGGAAGAGCTTGTCGTCGGTATTCTTGAAGAGCGCCCGCAGCTGCACCGTGCCCGTGGAGGTGTTCACCATGTTGTCCACCGCCGTGAGCTCGCCCAGCGCGATCTCTTGGGTGTTGGTGCGGTCGTAGAGCGTCACCGGCAGGCGCGCACCGCTGCCGAGGCGCTGCAGCACCTGCGACACCTGGTCCTCCGGCAGGGTGAACAGCACGCTCACCGGGGAGAGCTCGGTGATCACCACGATGCCGCTGGCGTCGGCGGCGGTGACGTAGTTGCCCACGTCGGTCTGGCGCAGACCCACCCGTCCGCTCACCGGCGCGGTGATGTGGCAATAGCTCAGGTTGAGCTTGGCGTTGTCCACCTGCGCCTGGTCGGACTTCGTGGAGCCCTCATATTGCTCCACCAGGTACTGCTGGTCGTCCAGCTGCTGGGCCGAGATGGAATCCTGGCTGGCGAGGATCTGGTAGCGCTTGAGGTCCCCCTTGGCCTGGTCCAGGAGCCCCTGGTCCTTGGCGAGCTGGCCTTGCGCCTGCTCCAGGGCCACCTCATAGGGCCGGGGGTCCACCTCGGCCAGGAAGTCGCCGGCCTTCACCATCTGCCCTTCCCTGAAGGCGATCTGCATGAGCCGGCCGCTGATCTGGGTGCGCACCGTCACCGTGGCGAGCGGCGTCACCGTGCCGAGTGCCGAGAGCGTCACCGGCATGTCGCCCTGCGCCACCGCCGCGTCCTGCACCGGCTGGGGGCCGGTGAACTGGGCGAAGCCGCGGTGGGTGTTGGCGGCCTGCCGCTGTCCTTTGGAGGAACGATGGAGCGCGAAGGCCACCAGCAGCACCACGACGAGTACCGCTCCGCCCAGCAGGGCGAGTTTCACGTGCCGCTGGCGGCGTTGAGCTTGGCTTGCAGGCATGTTCATGTTCTCAGGATCCGTGATGGCGGTAGGCTGCCCCGGCGCCGCAGAGGTGGACGCACGCCTATTGATAAGCGTCGCAGGCCCGTCCGGGCCTACAGAAATTCAGCAACATGCTAGAGGAAATCCCGGCGCATGCCGGCTTGTTACTCTTCGTAACAATGGCGCTCGGCGTGCGCGCGCCCTGCTTGGAGTGCCGCCGCGGTGGAAGGTTCTATGGCGAGGATGTGACAGGAGGAGGCAGCGGACGGTCCCCCGTCCGCTGCCGCATGGTCTCAGAAGCGGTAGGTGAGGCCGAGGCCGATGACGGGGTAGGCCTTGAAGCTGTTGAGGTCGCCCTGCAGCTTGGTCTGCTCCGTGGCCAGGTCGCTCTGGAACTGGGCGTTGGTGACGATGGAACCCGTGGCGGCCAGCTTCACCGCGGGTGTGCCCTGGAACAGGGCACCCAGGTCGAACTCGAAGCCCAGACCCGTGTCCGTGGTGCCGTTGGTGTTCCAGCCGAAACCGAAGTAAGGCACCGTGGGCTTGAAGGAGATGTCGCCGGAGAGCGAGCTCAACACCGTGTTGCTGTAGGTGTGGCCGTTGATGGTGTAGCTCGACTGGGGAGTGGCCACCGCGCCGATCTCGTTCTTGTTGGAGAAGTAGCCGAGCGTCACCCGGAAGCTGCCGGCGAAGGGATGCAGGTCCAGCATCGCCGAGTAGCTCTTGAGGTGCAGGTCGAAGTCGTACTGCACCTGCTGTTTGGTGCCGGTGTAGCTGTAGTTGTAGCGGTTGAAGTCGACCCGCGCCGCGAGATAGGAGTTGATGGTGTAGTTGAACTCGGCGCCGAGGCCGAGCGTGCTCAGGTGCGCGTCCAGGCCGTAGTCGCTGGCGTAGGCCGCTCCCGGCAGCGCCAGCACGGCCATGAGCCCCAGCAAGAAGATTCTCTTCATGGTGAAGTCTCCCTTAGCGTTTATGGATATGTCGCCCCGCGGAACACTATACCCCAGGGTTCCTGGGTCCATCCTCCGTAGGCGAAAGGATAGCCGCCTATCAGGACGGACAGCCGGGCCCGATGGCTTCAATGGCCGGCGGGGGGCGCGGTCGAGCTGTCAGGCGCTGCGCTCATCTCCGCCGCCTTCGCCAGGCGCAGCAGCAGCGGATGGCCGATGCGATAGTGCCAGTTGAAACTGTTCTGCAGCACCACCACGGCGGTGTGGTGCCGGCGGTCGAGACCCAGGTAGCTGCTGTAGCCCGCCACCAGGCCCTGCTGGTAGGTGATCTCCTCGCCGTCGATGTCGTCCACGAACCAGCCCATGGTGGGCACGTCTTCGGTGCCCACCATCTGCGCTTGCAGGTTCTGCTGCATCACGTGCGTAAGGTGGTCGCCGTCGTCCTTGAGGTTGGCGGCGGCATAGCTGAGCAGGTCGCGTGCATCCGAGTAGAGCGCCGCGGAACCCTTCATCAGCTCCGTGAACTGCATGTCCGGCGTCGGGGATCCGCGCGCCATGAAGAAGGGCTGGTCGCCGGTGTAGCCGTGGGCCCGCTCGGCATAGCCCGGCAGCAGCTGCGGTTCATAGCCGGTGGAGTAGAGGCCCAAGGGGCTGGTGATGTACCGGGCCATGAGTTCGTCCAGCGTATGCCCGGTCTTGATCTCGACCACGTAGCCCAGGATGCCGTAGCCGATGTTCGAGTAACGCATCTCCCTGTCCTTCGGGGCCTCGAAGTCCTTGAGATAGTCGAGCGCGAAGGCGGCGGTGAAATGCCGGTAGAAGTTCTTGCCGGTGAAGGTGTACTGCACCAGGTATTCGAAGGTCTGGAACACCATGGGTTCGCGCGGCAGGCCCGAGGTGTGGGTGGCGAGCTGCAGCAGGGTGATCTTGCGGGCGTCGGGACTCAGCGGCGTGCCGGGCGGCAGCAGCTGCTCGAGGGTATCGTCCCAATGGAGTTCGCCCCGGTCCACCAGCACGGCCACGAGGTCGCTCAGGAAACCCTTGCTGATCGAGCCCACCTGGAACAAGGTGTCGGGCTCGATGGGGGCGCCGGTGTCCTTGTCCGCCACCCCGTAGCTGAAATAGCGGGTCTGACCATCCGGGGTGAGCACGCCCACCAGGATGCCCGGGGTCTCGCCGGAGGCGAGCACCGGCTTGGCCAGGGAATCCACCGCGGCCTCGAGGTCATGGCTGCGCTCGTAGCGGAGCGCGCCGGAATCGTCCCGGTCGAGGTCCATGGTGGTGAGGGTGGCGCAGCCCGAGAGGCAGACGGCCGCAGCCGCGAGCAGGACGATTCGCATCCCTCCCCCTTTGACGTGGATTATCCTGCGGACACTCGCCGGTAGACGTCGTCCACTCCGATCTGCTTCAGGCAGTTGAGATGCCCCAGGGGGCATTCGCGCTTGAAACAGGGGCTGCACTCTAGCCTGAGGTACACCACCTCGGCCCGGTCCGTGAGCGGCGGCGTGTAGTCGGGGCTGGAGGAGCCGTAGAGGGCCACGAGCTTCACGCCCACGGCCGCCGCCATGTGCATGAGGCCGGAGTCGTTGCTGACCGCGGTCTCGGCCAGCGCCAGGAGGTCCACGGCGTCCACGAGCTTGGTGCTGCCGCAGAGGTTCGTGACCCCCTCCACCGCGTGCTTCACGATGGCATCCCCGAGCTCATGCTCCTTGGCGGAACCGAACACCCACACCTGCTTGCCGGCGGCCACCAGCTTCTCCGCCAGCTCCGCGTAGCGCTCGACGGGCCAGCGCTTGGCGGGGCCGTATTCGGCGCCCGGCAGGAAGGCCACCACCGGCTTCCTGAGGTGCAGGCGGTTGATGTCGAGCAACATCGCCTGGTTGCCCTTGTCCACCCGCAGGTGCGGCGGCGGGATGGCCGGCGGCAGGCTCGCGCCCTTCTCCAGGCCGAGCGCGACGTAGCGCTGCACCGTCTGGGTGAGGCGCTTCTTGTCGAGCTTGCGCATGTCGTTGATGAGGCCGTAACGCCATTCGCCCCGGTAGCCGGTGCGCACCGGGATGTGGGCGAAGGCCGGCACCAGGGCCGACTTCCAGGAGCGCGGTAGCACCACGGCGCGCTGGTAGCGGCGGTTCAAGGCGCGGCCGAGGCGCTGGCGCACCCCGAAACCGAACTGGCCGTGCTCCACCGGCAGCATCACCGCCGCGTGCACCTCCGGCATACGCGCCAAGAGCGGCCGCGACCAGGAAGGCGCCAGCACGTCGATCTCGGAATTGGGGAAACGCTGTTTAAGGGTGATGAACAGGCTCTGGGCCATGACCATGTCGCCCACCCAGGCGGGACCCACGACCAGGATGCGTTCCATGGGGACGTTCATGGCGGCTACTTGTTCAGCCAGGCCATGTACTTGGCGACGCCCTCTTCCACCGTCATGAACTGATGGTCGCAGCCCGTGGCCCGCAGGTTGCTCAGATCGGCCTCGGTGAAACTCTGATACCTGCCCTTGAGGTTGTCCGGGAACGGGATGTACTCGATCTTGCCCTTGCCGTGGTGCTTGATCACGGCCTTGGCCACGTCGTTGAAGGGCTGGCTCTTGCCGGTGCCGAGGTTGTAGATGCCCGAGACTTTGGGGTGCTGCCAGAACCACAGGTTCACGGCGCAGACGTCGTCCACGTGGATGAAGTCGCGGCGCTGCTCGCCGTCCTTGTAGCCGTCGCTGCCCTTGAACAGCTTGCAGCTGCCCTTCTCCAGTATCTGGTTGTTGAAGTGGAAGGCGGTGCTCGCCATCTTGCCCTTGTGCTGCTCGCGGGGACCGTAGACGTTGAAGTAGCGGAAGCCTACCACCTGGCTCTTGAGTCCGGTGTTGATGCGCCGGCGCACGTACTGGTCGAAGAGGAACTTGGAGTAGCCGTACATGTTGAGCGGCGCCTCGTGGGCGCGCTCTTCCTTGAACACCTTGCCGCCGCCGTAGACCGCGGCGGAGCTGGCGTAGATGAAGGGGATGTTGCGGGTCTGGCAGTAGTCGAGCAGCGCCGTGGAGTAGTCGTAGTTGGCGGCCATCATGTACTGGCCGTTCCACTCGGTGGTGTCGGAGCAGGCGCCGTTGTGGAACACCGCCTCCACCGGCCCGAAGCTGTGGTTGCCCTGCAGCTGCTGCAGGAAGGCGTCCTTGTCCCGGTAGTCGGCGATCTCGGCCTCCACCATGTTGGCGAACTTGGTGCCGTCCTTGAGGTCGTCCACCACGATGATGTCGCTGTGGCCGAGCTTGTTCAGCGCCAGCACCAGGTTGCTGCCCACGAAGCCGGCCCCGCCGGTGACGATGATCATGGTTTCTCTCGCTTCGAGTAGATCACGATGTATTTATAGAATACCCCGTTCGCCTCCGACACGGAGATGAGCAGCCCGCGCCAACCGTCCAGCAGCCCGAGGCGCAGCAGGTAGCTGCGGATGAAGGCCCAGAAGGTCTTGAGGAAGATCACGACCGGCGGATAGGTGCGATCCGACTCACCGGCCTTGAGCATGGTGTAGCGGTGCATCTTCACCAGGAAGTCGCCGGCATCGCGCATGGCCGTGTGCTTCAGGGTGCCCTGGAGGTGCTCCACCCGTTCGCCGGCTTTCAGCTCCACCTTCTCGTGCACCACGGCGTCGGTGAAGCGGTGCGTGCCCCGATGGTAGAGCCGCGTGAGCCACTGGCTGCCCCAGCCCGCATGGCGCACCCGCTTGCCCAGGAGCCAGTTCTGCCGTTCCAGGTCGTAGGCCTGGGCCGCGTCGTCCAGGGCGAGGGAGTCCAGATGGGCCAAGAGCGCCGCGTCCGGCACCTCGTCGGCGTCGATGGAGAAGATCCAGTCGTGCCGGGCGCGGGCGGCGGCGGCGTTACGGGTGGCCCCGAAGCCTTTGAACTCGCCCTGGTGGATGCGCACGTTGGGATAGCGGCCGGCGATCTCCAGGGTCTTGTCCTTGGAGCCGTTGTCATAGATGACCACTTCGGCGAAGCCTTTGAGGCCGTCGAGGGTCGCGGCGAGGGTCGCCTCGGCGTCGCGCACCATCAACACGGCGGAGATGCGGGAAAGGGATGCCATCAGATCTCCCGCAGGGATAGGGGTTTCAGCCGACGAGCTTATATTCCGCGCCGCAGTAGGGGCACTTCGCCTCGCCGGTCGCTTCAATCGGGAGGAACACCCGGGGATGGGAGTCCCACTGGCGCATGCCGTTCATGGGGCAGTGCAGGGGCAAATCCTGGCGCGTCACCTGGTAGCTCTTCTGGGCATTGGGGGTCTGAATCCCCTCCTGAGTCTGTTCTCCATCCAGGGTTTCGACAGCAGCCACGGCGACCTCGGGACTCTATATAGATGAGGCGGCGATTATACCAACTGCTAAACCGACTGCCCGCGGCTATCTGGCCACGCTGAGCGCAGCGGCCGGGGCCTCCCCCAGCACCTCGTTCCAGAGGGCGCGTACCTTGCCCCGGGCCGGCTCCGCCTCCGCGGGGGCGATGCGGCCGGGCTTGCCCTCCAGGGTCAGGCGGTGCACGCGGCGCCGGAAATCCCGGTAGGTGTCGGCGAGGAAGGTGCCGGTGGCGGCCGGGATCACGCCCACGGCCATGAGCCCCTCCAGGTTGCGGATGTTGTCCGGCCAATCCAGCAGGGCGGGATGCTCATGGGCGCTGGCGAGCACCCAGTACTGCACCAGGAACTCCATGTCCGTGAGGCCGCCCGGGTCCTGCTTGAGGTCGAAGTCGGTACCGGGGCGGGCCTGTTCCTGGCGCATGCGGGCGCGCATGGCGGCGATGTCGTGCTTCAGGCGCGGCGCTTCCCGCTGCCGCGACAGCACCGAGCGACGCACCTGGTTGAAGGTCTCGGCCACCTCGAGACTGCCCGCCACCGGCCGCGCGCGCAACAGCGCCTGGTGTTCCCAGGTCCAGGCCTGCTGCTCCTGGTACTGGGCGAAGCCGTCGATGGAGCTCACGATCAGCCCCGCCCCGCCGCTGGGGCGCAGCCGCGTGTCCACCTGGTAGAGCACGCCGGAGGTGGTGGGGATGGAGAGGATGTTGATGACCCGCTGCGCCAGGCGGGTGAAGAACTCGATGTTGTCCAGCACCTTGGGGCCGTTGGTCTGCTGCTCGCCGCTGCGGCTGTCGTGCAGGAACACGAGGTCGAGGTCCGAGCCGTAACCCAGCTCCCAACCGCCGAGCTTGCCGTAGGCGGCGATGGCGAAGCGCGCATCCCGCAGGCGCCCGTGCTCGATGCACTGGGGGCGGCCGTGGCGCTTCACCAGCTGCCGCCAGGCGATCTCCAGCGCCTTCTGGATCACCTGCTCCGCGGTCCAGGTGAGGAAGTCGCTCACCTTCATGAGCGGCGCGTTGCCGGCGAGGTCCGCCGCCGCCGCGTGCACCACCGCCCCCTGCTGGAACTGGCGCAGGGCGTCCATCTGCATCTCCAGGTCCTCGGGCGTGACGCCCGCGAGCATGGTCTCGAGCTCCTGGTGCAGCGAGTCCTGGGAGGGGAACTCCTTGAAGATGCGCGGGTCGATGAGCTCGTCCAGGAGCAGCGGCGAACGCACCACCATGTCGACCAGCCACAGGCTCTCCGACGCCACCCGCGCCAGCTGCTCCAGGGCCGTGGGATTCTCCGCCAGGAGCGCGAGGTAGGCCGAGCGCTTGGCGATGGTCTCCACCACCCGCACCAGGCGCTTCAGGGTCTCGTCCGGCGCGGCGTGCTTCGCGGCCACCTCCGCCATCCGCGGCAAGAGCGTCTTGAGCAGTCGGCGCGACCGCTCCCCCTGCTCCCGGCTCGCGGTCCCTTCGCTCAGGAGGTGCAGCAGGCGCGCGCTCTCGGCAGGGTCCTTGAAGCCCAGGGCCTGGAGCCGTCCGCCGGCCTCGCCGCTCTCGTCCCAGGCGACGGCGGCGGTCTCCTCCTGCAGCGATCTCGGCGCCACCACCACCGACTGGAACACCCGGTGCACCGCCGCCCGCTCCGCGTCCAGGTCCGACTTGAACGCGGCCCAGTCGGGATAGCCCATGCCATAGGCCAGGCGCGCGCGCCCGAGCTCGTCTTCCGGCAGGTCGTGGGTCTGCTCGTCCGCGTATTCCTGCAGCCGGTTCTCGGTGCGCCGCAGGAAGCTGTAGGCCTTGAGCAGGGCCCGGGCCTCCTCCGCCACCAGGTAATCCTTCTCGCCCAGGTACCCCAGCACCGGCACGATGCCCCGTTCCCGCAGCGGCGGCTCCCGGCCGCCGCGGATGAGCTGGAACACCTGGCCGATGAACTCGATCTCGCGGATGCCGCCGGGCCCGAGCTTGATGTTGTCGTGCAGTCCGCGCCGCTCCACCTCCTGCACCAGCATGGATTTCATGTCGCGCAGGGACTCGAAGGCGCCGTAGTCGAGGTAACGGCGGTAGACGAAGGGCCGCAAGGTCTGCAGCAGCCGCTCGCCGGCCTTGAGGTCGCCGGCCACGGGCCGCGCCTTGATGAGGGCGTAGCGCTCCCACTCCCGGCCGTGGTTCTGGTAGTAGGTCTCCATGGCGTCGAAGCTCAGGGCGACGGGGCCCGCCTCGCCGAAGGGCCGCAGCCGCAGGTCCACCCGGAACACGAAGCCGTCGGCGGTGGCCTCGTCCAGCACCCGCACGAGCTTCTGGCCGAGGCGCAGGAAATACTCCTCGTTGTCCAGGGGCCGCTCGCCGTCGCTCGTGCCGCCTTCCGGGTAGGCGAAGATGAGGTCGATGTCCGAGGAGAAGTTGAGTTCCTTGGCGCCGAGCTTGCCGAGGCCCAGCACCACCAGCGACTGGGCCGCGCCCTTGGGGTTGCGGGCCGTGCCGTGGCGCTCCGCATGCCAGCGGCCGAGGTGGGTCAAGGCTCCCTGGATGCAGCCGTCCGCCAGGTCCGAGAGGTCCCGCAGGGTCTCGTCCAGCTCCGCGAGGCCCGCGATGTCGCGCCAGGCGATGCGCGTCAGCTCCCGGCGGCGCACCCGGCGCAGGCGCGTCATCAGCGCCCGCTCGTCCGCGATGTCCAGGAGTTCCTGCTTGATGCGCGCCGCGGGGGAACCGGTGCCGGCGAGGTCGCCGGATGCGGCGAGCTCCTTCAGGAGCGCCGGATCCCGGGCGGCGTTCTCCGCTACGAAGCGGCTCACCGCCCACACCCGGGCCAGGCTCTGGGCCGCTTCCGCCGGCGGATGCTCGGGGTCGCCGCCGTTGTCGCGGTAACGGGCCTCGGCCGCCTGCAACGCGGGCAGCAGGGCGGCGGGGATGGAGACGTTACGGTTCATGCGTCGCCAGGCGCACAATTTTGGAGCACGTACCCTAACACATCACCGCCGCCACAGCGGCACAGGTGTTTTGCGCACATCAGCCCCTGGGCATGCCGCGTATAATCCGCCGACCTGCGCATTTATCCTCGGTCACCCGGCATGGAGCCAAGCCAGATGACGATGCATGACAGCGGTTGGAAAAGGCATGTTTCGGCAAAGACGTGCCTGATCGCAGGCGGCGTATTCATCATGCTGATAGCGCTGTATCTGCGCACGGTGGCCGTCAAGGATACCGATTTCGACAGACCGTTCCGTGCCGATGTGGTGCAGTACTACATCACGGCTTACAACCTCGAGACGTATGGGGTCTACTCCCATATCCTCAATCTGGTGGATGGGAAGGTCTCAGCACCACAACCCGATGCCTTCCTGACGCCAGGTTATCCGCTATTCCTGTCGCTATTCGTGGACGCACCGCCCAACACCCAGACGCTCATCGAGGTCTTAGGGTATCAGGCCTTAATGGGCACCCTCGCGGTGCTGCTGACCTTGCTTCTCTATCAGAGATTCCCACCCTGGGTTGCGCTGCCTGCAGGCCTGCTGACAGCGATCAGCCCGCACCTGATCAGCATAGGCACCTACATGCTGAGCGAAACGCTCTTCAGCGTACTGTTGTTACTCTCTCTCCTCGTATTGAGCTGCAGCTCCAGGGGTGACCGCTGGTATCTGCCATCCCTGCTCGCTGGCGGTGTGCTGCTGGGTATCGCCGCTCTCACGCGCCCGGTACTGGAATTCTTCCCGCTGGCAGTGATCTTCCTGCTCTTGACGGGTTATGACCGTCGCACTGCGTTCCGCGGGTCGGCGGCCCTGTTACTGGGTTTCGTGCTGGCATGGACTCCCTGGATCGCGCGGAACTACATCAGCTTGGGCAAGGCAGGTGACTCAGGCAACATGGCCCAGACGCTGGCCGTAGGCATGTACCCAGATTTCGAATACGAACACAACCCACGTAGCAACGGAGAACCCGGCCACCTGGATCCGCGTTTCCCGGAGATATCCCGCAACCTCGGTGCCGTGGTCGGTGAGATCGCGCACCGATTCCGGGAGAATCCGGGAGAGGAACTGCGCTGGTACCTGATCGGGAAACCCGTCACGCTGTGGTCCTGGCACGATGTCTCGGGAGGGCCTGACGTCTTCACGTATCCGGTCTTCAAGACGCCGTACTCAAATTCGTGGCCGTTCACGTCCACTCACGCGCTGATGTACGACCTGCATTGGATACTGGTACTGCTGGCTTTCTTCGGCTGTTTGGTGGTCTGGCTGCCGTGGGCGCGCGATTGGATGACACTGGAGCAGCTGTTGCTCGCGCGACTCTCGAGCCTGCTGTTGCTGTACAACACGGCGGTGCTCATGGTGCTGGCGCCATTCGTGCGCTATTCCATCCCGTTCCTTCCGGTCCAATATGGCATGGCGCTGATAGCGATTTTAGTATCGGCGCGCTGGTTCATCTTGCGTCGTGCCGGTCTGAGCGCTGCCGATCGTGCTGCAGGGAGCGTGGTGCGTCAGTAATACCACGTACACAAAGACACGCCCATGAGGATAAGCGCTGAACCGAGCATGTATGGGATGTTCAACCTCTCATCGAATACCCACTTGCTGAGCAGCGGCACCAGCACGAACGCTAGCGCAAATAAGGGGTAAGCACGGTTCAAAGGTACATAGCGAAGTTGCAATACCCAGAGGAAAGTCGCTCCCACATAGATGATGCCGGCCGCCATCAGATAAGGGCTATAGATCAACTCCCAGAAACCCGCTTTCGGGCTCATGCGCAGCGCGGAATACTTGAACAACAGCTGCCCGATGCTTATCAGCGCGACGCACCCCAATATCCCGAATACTCTCCAGGCAGTCACGGGCGAAACCTCCAGCAGCTGGCGTCCGGATCGCCGCTATGGCAACCGGCTTTGCAGCGGCACACGCGGTTGATTACGCATATCTTCGTTCAGGAACGAAAGCAGCAACTGGAAGCCTATTATGATGCTCAGGGCTCCAATCATGACCGTACCGGCGGATGCGTATTGGTTCCGCGCCTCGGCCTCTGACCATTTCACAAGACTGAATCCGACGCCGTATGACATCAGGATAAACCCCAGCACCAGCTCGACTGACGCGAAGGAGAAGCCGCGCAGGAAGTAATTGTAGAACACGCGCTTGACATAGTTCCGCGCGTGCTTCCACATGAACTCGATGAATATCCTGCTTATCCTGAGGTTGCTGTTCTCGCTCGCGTAGCGCGCATCCATCGGGACATCGATGATCACCGCGCCCAGGGTATTCAGCCTGAACAGCATGTCCGTCTCGAAAAACCAGCCGCGGCTTATCTTGTCCAACGGCAGCAGGCGCAGCACCTTGCCGCTGATCGCCGTATAGCCGTTCACCGGGTCCGCGATGTTCCAGTAACCAGTCGAGAACTTCGCCATGAACGAAAGCACCGCATTGCCGAACAGCCGCACAGCCGGCATGGACTTGAGGTTCTCGAGGCTGTAGAAGCGGTTGCCTTTCGCATAATCCGCCAAACCGCTGATGACGGGTTGTGTCAGAACCGGGATGAGCCGCGGATCCATCTGACCGTCCCCATCCAATTTGATCACGATAGCGGGATCCTCTTCCAGCGCCGCACGGTACCCTGCCATGACTGCGCCGCCCACTCCCAGATTTTGGGGCAGGTATACCACTTTCACGCGGCGGTCCTTGCAATGCTGTTCGACGAACGCACCGCTCTGCTCCGGGCACGCATCGTCGACGCAGACGACCCGCGTGACCTCACTCCCGATGCGACCCAGCACATCGAGCACCTGGGCTTTCACCCGGTAACAGGGAATCACTACAGAGATCTTGAGTGGTTTGTCCAATGGGGATCCGGCAGTGTGTGGGCAGCACAACTATAGCCAATCCGCGCTCGAAAGCTACGGCGGAAGGGACAGGTCGGCGCCTTTGCAGTAATCTCTTGCGCATGACTCGCCCCCGTTCACTCAAACCGCCTGTATCCCGCGCTGTGCGTTTCTTCGCCACCGCCCCCAAGGGGCTGGAACCTCTGGTGGCGGAGGAGCTCAAGACCTTGGGCGCGCGGGAAGTGAAGGAGTCCCGCGGCGGCGCCAGCTTCGAAGGCGCGCCGGCCGATGCCTACCGTGCCTGCCTGTGGCTGCGCACCGCCAACCGGGTGTTGCTGCCCATCGCCCGCTTCCCGGCTACCGACGCGGACGCCTTATATACAGGAGTGAAGCAGCTGCCCTGGGAAGAGGACCTGACCCCCGACGGCAGCCTGGCGGTGGATTTCACCGGCACCAGCGCCGCCATCAGCAACACCCAGTTCGGGGCCCAGAAGGTCAAGGACGCCATCGTGGACCGGTTCAGGGAGCGCAGCGGCCGGCGGCCCTCCGTGGACCGGGTGCGGCCCGACGTGCTCGTGAACGTGCATCTCCACCGGGAACTCGCCACCGTGAGCATCGACCTCTCCGGCGACAGCCTGCACATGCGCGGTTACCGCAGGGAGAGCGTAGCGGCGCCCCTAAAGGAGAACCTGGCGGCGGCGCTGCTCTACAAATGCGGCTGGCCCAAGCTCGCGGCCCAGGGCGGGAGCTTCGCCGACCCGCTCTGCGGTTCCGGCACCCTGGTGATCGAGGCGGCTCTCATGGCTGGCGACGTGGCGCCGGGCCTCTTGCGCGACCACTGGGGATTCCTGGGCTGGCTCAAGCACGACCAGCGGCTCTGGGAGACGACCCTCATGGAAGCCCGGGACCGCCAGAACGCCGCCCGGGGCAAGGGCCCCGCCATCATCGGCTACGACCGGGACCCCAAGGCCATCCTGGCGGCCCAGCAGAACGCCCGGGTCGCGGGTATCGCCCCCGCGGTGCGCTTCGAGATGAAGGCCCTGGAACAGAACACCCTGCCCGCGGGCCTCAAACCCGGCCTCGTGGTCACCAATCCCCCCTACGGCGAGCGCCTGGGTACGGCGGCGGAACTCGGCCCTCTATATAAGACGCTGGGGGATTGGCTCAAGGGCCAATGCCTGCACTGGCGCGCCGGGGTCATCACCGACGACACCGACCTCGGCAAGCAGATCGGCCTGCGCGCCGGCAAGATCAACTCCTTCTTCAACGGTGCCCTGGAGTGCAAGCTGCTCCAGTTCGACGTGGAGGCGGAGCGCTTCACCGGCGGCGCCTTGCGCGCTTGACAGGCCGGCCGCCGCCCGCGAGAATCCCGAGGCATGTCACGCCAGCCCTTCGCCATCACCAAGAAATCGAAACCCGCCGTACACCGCGCGGGCGAAGTGGCGTCGACTCTGTAAGACCGAAGACTTAAGAGAGAACACCTTAAAAACCCGCGACGGCCAGGCCGGAGCGGGTTTTTCATTCCCTCATCCGGCCTCCGCCCATAGGAGACCCGAGATGAGCGCCTTGTTGAACGAAACCGTCAACCCTCCCCCCCTGCCCTGGTGGCAGGCGCGCCGCGAAGAACTGTTGGAGCTGGCGCGACAGGAGACGCCCCGTTACGTCTACGACCGGACGGCGGTGCAGACCGCCATCGCGGAGCTGCGCACGCTGCGCGCCGTGGATCGGCTGTTCTATGCCGTGAAGGCCAACCCCCATCCGGGTCTGCTGAAGCTCATCCATGCGGCGGGCCTGGGCTTCGAGACCGTCTCTCCCGGCGAACTCGCCCGGATCCAGGGTCTCTTCCCGCAACTCGACCGCGAGCGGCTGCTCTTCACCCCCAACTTCGCGCCGCGGCGCGAATACGCGGAAGCCTTCAACCACGGCGCCACGGTGATCCTCGACAACCTTTATCCGCTCCGGGAATGGCCCGAGACCTTCCGCGGCCTGGAGCTCATGCTGCGAGTGGATACGGAGCTCGAAGCCGGCCACCATCGGCACGTGCGCACCGCGGGCACGGCGAGCAAGTTCGGCATCCCCTATGAGGAGCTCGCCGAAGCGCGCAGGCTCGCTGCCGATCTGGGTGCGCGCCTCGTCGGGCTGCATGCCCACGTGGGCAGCGGCATCCTGGACCCGGAACTCGGGGGCGAGAACGCGGCGCGGCTCACCGAGCTCCTGAGCTCTTTCCCGGAGGCGCGGGTGCTGGACTTGGGCGGCGGCTTCGGCATACCGGCGTCTGCCGGCGCATCGGGTCTCGATCTCAGGCGTCTGGACGCGGGTCTGCTCAAGGTGCGGCGCGCCCATCCGGACATCCAGCTCTGGCTGGAGCCGGGGCGTTATCTCGTGGCCCGGGCCGGCGTGCTGCTGGCGCGCGTCACCCAGCTCAAGGGCAAGTCGGGCCTGCGTTATCTCGGCGTAGACGCTGGCATGAACTCCTTGTTGCGGCCAGCCCTCTACGGTGCACATCACGAGATTGTGAACCTGACGCGGCTCGGTGCCCCGGCCCAGAGCCGCTACACCGTGGTGGGCCCCATCTGCGAGAGCGGCGACGTCTTGGGTTCTGAACGCCTGTTGCCGGAGTCGCGGGAGGGAGATGTGCTGCTCGTGGCGGATACCGGTGCCTACGGCCACGCCATGAGCTCCCGCTACAACCTGCGGGAGCCGGCGGTGGAATCCCTGCTCTGAGGCGGCCGGAGCAGGCTAGAATCCACTTAAGCGTTCGCGAGGGGAACAGCCATGCAGAATGATGCGGAGATAAAGGGCGTCGCCCAGGTCGGCATCATGGTGCAGGACCTGGAATCGGCCACCGCCTTCTACCGGGACAAGCTGGGCGTGAAGCACCTGTTCACTGCGCCCGGCATGGCGTTCTTCGACCTCGGCGGTTTGAGACTGATGCTCGGCCAGGCCAATCCGGACTACCCGCCCTGCACCTACCTCTACTACAGGGTGGACGACATCGAAGCCGCCGCAAAAGCACTGCAGGTCCGCGGCGTGAAGATGACCGAAGCACCGGAAGTGGCGCATCGCATGCCGGGCATGGAACTGTGGCTGGCGCTGTTCGAGGACATGGACCGCAATATCGTGGCGCTGATGTGCGAGAAGAAAGTGCCAACCTAGAGCGGCGCCTCGCGGCCGATGCCCCGCTCGCGGGCCAGGTCGTACACCAGCTGCGCGGCCACCGCGTCCTGCACCGCCACGCCTACGGACTTATAGAGCGTGATCTCCTCCGGCCCGCTGCGACCGGGACGCTTGCCTGACAGGATCTCGCCGACCTCCGCATGCACCTCGGTGCCGGCGAGTTCGTTGGCCCCGGCCGGGGGTGGCGCGAGGGCAGCGGCACGCGATTCCACCACCAGCGTGGCGCGGCGGACCGCCTCCGCATCCAGCTCCTGCCCCTTGGCGTTGAGCCCCACGGAATTGACATGCGTACCCGGGAGCAGCCACTCCCCCTTCACCACCGGCGCCTCCGCATGGGTGGTGGCGCAGACGATGTCGGCGCCGGCGAAGGCCTGGGCGCCGGGGGCGACCGCCTTGATGGGGCAATGGGACTCGGCCATGAGCGTCTGCACGAACGCCGCCAGCCGCCCGGGATCGCGGCCCATCACCCGGAACTCGCCTATCCGGCGCACCCGTGGGATGGCGCGGGCATGGGCCAGAGCCTGCACGCCAGTGCCGATCAGCAGCAGCACTTTCGCATCGTCGCGCGCCAGGAGTTTGGTGGCGAGGGCGGAGCCTGCGGCCGTGCGCAGGGCCGTGATGGAGGCGCCGTCCAGCATGGCGAGCGGCGCGCCGCTGGCCGCATCGAAGAGCATCACCACCGCCTGGTGGGTAGGCAGGCCCGCGGCCCCGTTGCCCGGGAACACGCTCACCAGCTTGCAGGAAAGCGTCCCGCTCGCGGGCAGGTAGGCGGGCATGACGCCCAGCAGCCCCTTGCCCTCCACTTGAGCGGCCATCCGCTGCGGCATCGAGACCCGCCCCGCCGAGAGTTCCATCATGGCAGGCGCGAGGGACGCGATCAGCGCATCCATGTCCAGCAGGGATTCCACCTGCGCGCGATCCAGTATCAGCATGGCTTCAGTCCTGCGGCACAGGGCGTTTTTTGGTCCCCGTCAGCTCCGCTTCCGTCTGCTCGATATTGTGGGCGGCGAAGTAATCGAAATAGCCCCAATCGCCGTACTTCCGCTTGAGTTCGGAGAGGACCACGTCGGTCAAGGCCTGGTCGGATTTGCCGGCACCGTGCGCCGCGGCCACATCCTGGCGCAGCTCGCTCAAATAATCCCGGAACGCCTGTACGTCCTTAGCCGCGCCCACCTCGCCATGACCCGGCACGAACGCGGCCTTCGGGTAGTCCTTGAGGAAAGCATCGTTGCTGGCGATCTGCTGGGCGGTGTCGGCGTCGATGAGATTGGGCAGGTTGTGGTCCCAGAAGAGGTCGCCGGTGTACACCACGGCCGCGTCCGGCACGATCACCACCGAGTCCCCGCCGGTGTGCCCGGGGAACACCCGCACTTCCACCGTGCGTGCACCGAGGTGCAGCGTCACGCCGTCTTTATAGGTAAGCGAAGGCAACACCAGGGACTGCACCATCCGCTTCTGCTCCGCCGTGGCCTTGTCGCCGAAGAACTTGAGGTTCTCGCTGCGCTCCCAGCCACGCACGTTATCCTGCGCCATCATCAGGGCACCGGCCTGGGCATAGACGCCGTTGCCGGCCACGTGATCCAGATGATAGTGGGTGTTGACCACGTAGCGCACCGGCAGGCCAGTCTTCTGCCGGATGGCCGCGAGCAAGGCCGTCGCCGCCTCGGGCACCTGGAAACTGTCGATCACCAGCACCCCGTCGTCCCCCACCACGAAACCGGAATTACCGCCGGCGTGGCTTCCCGGCACGCTGATCGCCGCCCAGACGCCCTTGCCGAGTTCATGCAGGGTAAAGAAGGATTTGGGGGCATCTGCCAGGGCCGGCGCGAAGGTCGCCAACGACAACAGGCAAGCCAAGGCAAGACTGCGCAGCATGTCCTCTTCTCCATCGGGGATCGGGCACCTGCGATTCTAGGCCATGCCCGGCGGCGCTGCTGCAGCGGCCACTTAAGGCTCAAGAAAAGCCAAGCCCGGGGCCCGCTTCCTTGCGGCACCCCGGGCAGCTCTCCCGCCGGGCCGGAGCCCGGCATCACCCCACTATTCAGTGCACCGGCCGGCTGTAGTCCTTGTAATCCAGGAGCCGCATATCGTTCGACGAGCTCGCACCCTTGAGCGGCGCCTGGGGCTTCTTGGGCTGGTTAGCCTTCTGGTAGATGTCCTCATGGGCGAGGCGCGCACGCTCCAGGGAGACGCTGAGCTGTTCCATGAGGGCGTCCACGTTCTCCCCCGCCTCGTACTCGGTCACGCCGATGGACAAGGTGAGGGTGAGGGGCCCCGCGCTCGTCTGGATGCTGCGGAACTCCATGGCCTTGTGCAGGATGTCCGCGCAGTACTGCGCTCCCTTCAGGTTGGCGCCCGGGAGGATCAGACCGAACAGTCCGTCGCCGACCCGGCCGAGCGGATGGTAGGTCCGGTCCGCCGTCTCCAGGAAATCCATCTTGCGCACCAGCACCGTGACACGGTCGGCGAACTCACGCAGCAGCTGCTTGGCCGCCGCCTCGCCGTAGTTGCGCTGGATGTCGGCGAAATGGTCGATCTCGATGAGGCCGATGGAGAAGGTCTCGCCGTTCTTGTCGGCACGGGTCTTCTGCTGCGCCAGCGCGTCCTTGAAGTAGGGATACTTGAGCGCGATGGTATCCATGTCCTGCACCGTGAGCGCATGGATGCGTTCCTCGGCTTCCCGGAGTTTCTCCTCGTTGACCGAGTTCTCGCTCGCCAGCTGCGCCTTCTCCCGGCGTACCCGGGTGTAGTCCGCTGCTCGCCAGGACATGAAGGCCGCCATGAGCGTGGTCATCAGCAGCGAGAACATCGCATCGGCATAACGTTCCCGATCGGCAGAGACGAACAGCAGGCCGGCGAAGGTGTTCAGGTATATGGCGAGGTTCGCCAGGTACAAAGCCAGGACCCGCCGCGGGTTGAAGTTCATCAGGCCCACGGCTGTCCACAGCAGATACCCTAGGAAGGTGATATCGGGCCGCGGATCGATGCTCACCAATCCATAGACTCCACTACATACCCCGACGCCGAACAGCGCCTGGATGAAGTAGGCGCCACGGTCACCGAGACGCGCATCCAACCCGCTCATGCGCAGGGCCGCCACCAGTACGGAGGCGATGGCCGCCGCCGAGAGTAGCTGCGTCAGTGCCAGCTGGCTGAGGGGCTTCGGGTATATGGGCAGCGCCGCCAGCGTGATGCAGGTGCCATACACGGCCAGCCCGGCGATGTATTTCTTCCAAGATGTTGCGTTCATGTTTGCACTCCCTATCCGATGTCTGGAAACCCGCGGCCCGTTCCGAGGACCGCTTTTTGTGCGATACCAGTTGAGCACTGCGTAGCGCCACCCACCATCGGACCTCCCCTGAACACTCGGGGGGTTGGAACCTGAACCTCCCCTCAGGGATTCCCTGAGTCGCCGCCCCACCGGCGCAGGGAAGGTGCAGCCGCGCATCCGTTTGATGCACGGAATACCGGGCTCAAGCGGTTGTGTCGTAAGGGTTCTCCCTAAGCCGGGTTCAGGGTTCGCCGCCCCCAGGTTCAGGGCGTGGCTGATGGGTCTCTTCATCTGCAGCTGGTCAAATGCAGCCATCGAAATCCACTCGAACCGAGGACAAGGAGTCCCGTCATGAAGAAGATCGCGTTGCAGCTGATGATTCCCGCGGCCCTCCTCCTGCTGAGCGCCTGTGGCGGCGGGAGCGGTAGTGCGCCGTCGAGCACTCAGGCCGATGCCGCCCACACCGAAGCCATGGTGCAGAACACCTACCCCAGCAACGGCAGCGCCCAGGCCATGGCGAACACCAAGCTCAGCGCCACCTTCGGCGGGGCCCTGGACCCTTCGACCGTGAACTCCCGCACCTTCGTGGTGAAGAAAGCCGGGTCCACGCCGGTGTCCGGTAGCGTGAGTTACTCCGGTGTCACGGCAGTGTTCACGCCGAACTCTCCCTTGGAGGTGAACACGGTCTATACGGCCACCCTCACCACCGGCGTGGAGTCCACGGACGGCACCCCCCTCGGCACCGACTACTCCTGGACTTTCAGCACCAGCCCGGACGGGGACGGCCTGCCTCCCAGCGTCACCACCACCGCTTTCGCCGTGACCCAGGTCAACGGGGTCTATGGAGGTGTGGTGGTGGCCTTCTTCACGGATGCCATGGACCCGGACACCATCAACCCCGAGAACTTCCTGGTGCAGGGCCCCGGTGGCGACCTGCCTGGCACGGTGGAGTACATCGGCCTGAGCGCGGTCTTCCTCCCGAGCCAGCCCTTCGCGCCCGACACCCACTACACCGCTACCCTCACCACCGGCGTCAAGGACATGACCGGCCAACCCCTGACCAAGCCGGTCAGCTGGACCTTCGAAACACCCCATGTCTCTATCCTCACGGGCCAGTCCACCACCGTGGCCACCGTGGCCCCGTCCAACATGTCGACCGGCGTGACGCTCGACAGCGAAGTCACCGTGACCTTCAGCCAGACCATGGATCCGGCGACCATCACCCCGAACAGCTTCCGACTGATCGACCCGAGCGGTTCCCCGGTGGCCGGCACGGTGCAGTACAGCGGCCTCAGCGCCACCTTCGTCCCGGCCTCCCCGCTACAGCCCGACACCACTTACCAGGTCGTGGTGAGCGCCAGCGCCGCGAGCCTTTCGGGCGTCCCCATGGACAGCGCCTACCACTGGAGCTTCACCACCGGATCCGAGTCCAGCAATGTGCCGCCGGTGGTGCAGTTCACCACCCCGCTCGCCGGCGACACCAGCGTGGCCCTGAACGACTCCATCCTGGTGGCCTTCGACGAGCCCATGGATCCCTTGAGCCTCACCACCTCCACCTTCACCGTGGACACCGCGGACGGCATGCCGGTGTCGGGCATGGTCACCTATACCGGCCTCACCGCCGTGTTCACGCCCTCTCAGCAGCTTGATCCCGGCGTGGTCTATACCGCCCGGGTGAGCACCGGCGCCAAGGATGCCAGTGGTACCCCGATGACGAGTGATTACGTGTGGAGCTTCACCACCGGCAACGCCGCCTCGGTCACGGCACCGCAGGTGCTGTTCACCGACCCTGCTCTCGGTGACGCCAACGTGCCGAGCGCGGGCCCGCAGATCGACATCGCCTTCAACGAGGTAGTGGACCCGCGCACCGTGAACGCCGGCACCATCGTGGTGACCGGTCCGGACGGCGCGCCGGTCGCCGGCAGCTTCACTTACATGGCCTTCGCCGTCATCTTCACTCCCTCCGCGCCGCTGCAGGGCCTGGCCCAGTACACGGTGACGGTGAACACCGGCGTGAAGGATCTGAACGACAACGCCATGCCGCAGGACTACAGCTTCTACTTCAGCACCGCCGCGGCGGCTGGCAGCAACCGGCCTTCCTAGGTCGTGCTCAAGTACGGCAGGCCGGGACGCTGGTCCCGCCCGATCCATGACGGTGCGCGCACACCGTCATGGATCGGTGTCTTCAGTGGTCCGCATGCGAACTACTCCTCGCATATGACAACTTGATGAAGCGACCCGCACAGGCACTGTGGTCCGCTGAATAATTTTCCGTTGTGACATATCCCCCAACGGCTCCATCGCGCTGGGCTAGAATCATTTTTCCCCGGCCCTTCTCCTGGAGAGTGTCATGGCGCGCAAAAAAGTCGGCAAGAGATCCAGCCCCGCGAAGCGCAAGCCCATCAAGGCCAAGCCCCGCGCCAAGGCACGCAAGGTCGCGCCCATCCCCAAGGGCTATCACAGCGTGACGCCTTATCTGTCGGTGCGCGGCGCGGCCGCGGCCATCGAGTTCTACAAGAAAGCTTTCGGCGCCAAGGAGAAGGTGCGCATGCCGGACGGCGAGCGCATCGCCCACGCGGAGATCGTGGTGGACGGCTCCCACATCATGCTGGCGGACGAGTACCCGGAACGCGGCTTCAGCGCGCCGCAGCCCGGCAGCAAATCGCCGGTGGGCATCATGCTGTACCTCAAGGACGTGGACGCGGTCGCAGCGCGCGCAGTGGAAGCGGGCGCCACCCTGGAGCGCCCCGTGGAAGACCAGTTCTACGGCGACCGGCTTGGTGGCATCATCGATCCCTTCGGCCACCGCTGGTACATCGCCACCCACAAGGAAGATGTCTCCGCGAAGGAGATGCAACGGCGCATGCAGGCCTTGGGTCAACCGCAGTAAGGAGCCGTCCCATGCATCACCAAGATGCCATCGCCGCCCTGGCGCGCATGCCGGAGGCTCTGCAGTCCCGACTCAAGGGCTTGTCGGAAGAACAACTGCACGTGAAACCGACCCAGGATGTGTTCTCGGTGCTGGAGAGTGTCTGCCACCTGCGTGACATCGAGGTGGAGGGCTACGGCCGCCGCCTTGGACTGCTGCTGCGGGAAGACCGCCCCCGTCTGCCGGACCTCGACGGCACGGCGCTCGCCCGGGAACGGCGCTACAACGATCAGGAGCTCAGGCCCGCCCTGGAGGCTTTCCTGAACATGCGGCGCCGCTGCCTGGAGATCCTCGCTACGGTGAGCCCGGAGCAGCTCGAACGCCGGGGTCATTTCGAGAACGTGGGTGAGGTCACGCTGGCCGGGCTGCTGGATCTCTGGGTGGAACACGACCGGGGGCATATCCAGGAACTGGACGCGCTCCTCCCCCTGCTGCAGGTACCCCAGACGGGGCGGCCCAAACCGTCCCGCTCGCTAACGACCTAGCCCTCGGGGGTGGACACGCACTCCGCCGGCACCCGCCGACGCCACAGTGCCGCGGGCGTGAATTGGGTGGTGGCGAGCACCACGCCGACGATGGCGAGCGTACCGCCCGCCACCGTCAGCCAAGTGGGGATCTCCTTCAGCCATACCCAGGCGATGGCGCAGGCGAACAGCGGCTGCAGATAGAGGAAGCTCGTCACCCGCGAGGCCGGGGCGCGGGAGAGCGCGAAGCTCCAGCAGAGGTAGCCCACCACCGTCGGCACCACCCCGAGGTACAGCGCCGCCATGAGCTGCGGACCGGGCACGTGCGCGAGCTTGGCCGGCAGGTCGAGACCGAAAGGTATGAACCCGAGGGTACCCGTGAAGATGCTCGCCGCCGAGATGGTCAAGGGACTCGAGCGCGCGAACAGGGGTTTCTGCCACACGAAGTAGATGCTGCTGCACAGCACCGCCACGAACACCAGGAAGGCGATGGGTTCGAAATGGATCTCGTGGCCGCGGCCGAGCGTCACCAGCAGCGTGCCCGCGAAAGCGATGCCGAGGCCCAGCACCGCGCGCCGGCTCAGGTGTTCCTTGAGGCGCAGCACCGCCAGCACCGCGGTCACGCTCGGTACCGTCGAGATCACCACGGAGGCCGCACCGGCCGAGAGCCGCGTCATGCCGTAGATGAGGCAGAGTTGGTAAGCGGTGTTGCCGATCAAGCCCAGCACGATGAGCGCCGGCCAGTCCTGCCGCGGCGGCAGCTTGATCACGCCGACCGCGGTCAGCGCCAGCAGCAGCAGCGAAGCCACGCCGAAGCGCAGCAGCGCGAGTTCACCGGGGCTGAAAGCCTGCAGGCAATAGGTGATGGCCGCGTAGGATGAGGACCAGACCAGGAGCGTGAGGCTCGCGGCGGCGTATGCCGATCTCTCCTTACCTTGCGATGCGTTCATGGGCGGGGCTGCTCCTGGTGACTGCCGGACGTACCCGCGCGCACCCGGCGCACGGGCTGCGCGGGCGCCCGGGTCGTCACGGGTTTCGCCGCCTTGCGGGGCGGTGGGCTCAGGCGGGCGAGCAGCCACACGGCGAACCAGGCACTCACTCCGGGCTGGTTCCCCAGCGCGATCCACAAGCTTGCCCGGCTATCGACTGCCCTCTCGGCCATGACCTTGCCCTCGCTATCCACGGCACCGGAACGGTGCTCCAGGATGATTATTCTGGGCTCCATCTGGTACATTCTTAAGTACCAGATGCTATATTCTATATAGACCAGATGCATCTCCCGCACGAGGCTTGCGCCCATGAACGAACTCATCCTGACCGTCCCCGACGACAGCCGTCCCGGCTACCTACGCATCGCCGAGGCCCTGCGTGGCGCCATCCAGCAGGGCATGGTGAAGCCCGGCGAACGCCTGCCTTCTACCCGCGTGCTGGCCGCGGAGCTGGGCGTGCACCGTCATACCATGAGTGCCGCCATGGACGAGCTCGTGGCCGAAGGCTGGCTCGAGGCCGGCGAGCGCCGCGCCCATCGGGTGAGCGCCGTGCTGCCCTCGGAGTTCTTCAAGCCCAAGGGCGGCGCCAAGGCCTCGCGCTTCGACCGGGGGCTCAAGTGGCGCTTCGCACGCACCGCGAACAAATCCTTCTGCGCGCCCGACCCTTATGCCGCCTACACCCATGTGTTCCAGAGCGGCCTGCCCGACCTCTCGCTCTTCCCCTACGACGAGTTCCGCGCCTGCATGGCGGAATCCCTGCGGCACTCCGCCGCGGTGCATAGCGGTTATGGGGACCCGGCGGGGCATCCGGGTTTCTTGGAGGGCTTCGAGCATTACCTGCGCCGCGTGCGGGCCGTGACCGGCCGCAAGCTCATCGTCACCCACGGTGCCCAGGAAGGCATCTTCCTCGTGGCCCAGCTCCTCATCGGCGCCGGCCAGAAGGTGGCGGTGGAGATGCCGGGCTACCCCGCCGCCTGGGACGCTTTCCGCGCCGCCGGCGGCGACATCGTACCCATCAAGGTGGACCAGGACGGCATGGATCCGGAAGCCCTGGAGGCCGCCATCGCCAAGCAGCGTATCCATCTCATCTACCTGACGCCCCACCACCAGTATCCGACCACCGCGACCCTGCCCACGGCGCGGCGCCTGCGCATCTACGACCTCGCCTGCCGCCACCAGATCCCCATCGTGGAGGACGACTACGACCACGAGTTCCATTTCCGCTCGCAGCCCATCGCGCCGATGGCGAGCACCGATCCTTGCGGGCTCGTGATCTACATGTCCACCCTCTCCAAGGTCATGTTCCCCTCCATGCGCATCGGCCTCTTGGCGGTGCCCGAAGCGCTGTACCAGCCACTGGCGGACCTGCGCGCCATCATCACCCGTCAGAACAACACCCTGATGCAGGACGCGGTGGCGCGCTGGATGGCGGGCGGCGGTTTCGAGCGCCACCTGCGGCGCATGCGCCGGGTATACGAGGACCGGCGCGACGCGACAGTGGCGGCGCTGGCGCAAGCCAAGCAACGGGGCCTTGAGATCGACTGGTGCCTGCCGGACGGCGGCATGGGCCTGTGGATAGACTGCGGCACGGACGCCGACCGGGTCACCCAGCTCGCGGCGCAAGCAGGCGTGTTCGTGACGGCGGAATCCAACTACCACCTGGAACCGCCGCGCCGCTCCACGCACCTGCGGCTGGGCTACGCCAGCCAGGACCCGGAAGCCATCCGCGCCGGCATCGGCCGGCTCGCGGACGCCATCGCCCAAGCGCAGCGCGGGCCGGTGCGGCGACGGGCCGCGGGTTAAAGCCTAAAGGCTCTCCCCATGAAAGCCGACACCCTGCGCCGCCTCATGAACCTGTGGCCGCCGTTCCTGGCGAGCGGCATCCGCGTCACGCGGCTGAGCCCGGACTACCGCGAGGCGGAAGCGGTGCTGAAGCAGCACTGGTACAACGTGAACTATGTGGGGGTGCACTTCGGTGGCAGCCTGTTCGCCATGACCGACGCCTGCTACATGATCATGCTGATGAACGTGCTGGGGAAGGGTTACTACGTGTGGGACAGCCGCGCCGCCATCGAATACCTCAAGCCCGGCCGCGGCACGGTCACGGCGCGCTTCAAGATCGACGGCGCAACGCTCCAGGAGATCCTCGACAAGACCGCCGGCGGCGAGAAATATTTCCCGGAGTTCACCGTGGACATCACCGACGCTTCGGGCGAGACGGTGGCGCGGGTGCTCAAGACCCTCTACGTGCGCAAGAAGCCGGCGAAGCAGTAAGCTTCATCGGCGGGCCCACCCGCATAGCACCGGCAACCATGCGCCTCCTGCTCATCGAAGACGACCGGATGATAGGCACGGACCTCAAGCAGGCCCTGGGCCAAGCCGGCTATTCCGTGGACTGGGTGGAGGATGGCGTCGCAGGCCAGGCCGCACTCGCCCAGGGCGGCTATGCTGCGGCGCTGCTGGACCTGGGTCTGCCGCGACGCTCGGGCCTGGAACTTCTGACCGCCGCACGCGGACGCGGCGATACCACGCCCATCCTGATCCTCACGGCCCGGGACGGGGTGGAGGACCGGGTAGCGGGCCTCGACCTCGGCGCCGATGACTACCTGCTCAAGCCCTTCGCGTTCCAGGAACTGCTGGCGCGCCTCAGGGCCGTGCTGCGCCGCCGCGACGGCCATGCCCAATCCCTGATCGGCTCCGGAGAGCTGCGACTGGACCTCGCGAACCGCACGGCCCATCACCGCGGCGAACAGCTGCCGCTTTCCGCCCGGGAGTTCGCGCTGCTGCATGCGCTCCTGGAACGCCCCGGCGCGGTGCTCTCCCGCGAACAGCTGGAACAGCGCATCTACGGCTGGGGCGAGGAAGTGAGCAGCAACGCCGTGGAAGTCATCATCCACGGCCTGCGCAAGCGCCTCGGGGCCGACGCCATCTGCAACGTACGCGGCATGGGGTGGCGCGTGCCCAAGGAGGAGCCGTGAATTCCCTGCGCACCCAGCTCCTACTCTGGCTGCTGCCCTTGTATCTGCTGTCGGCGGCCGTGATCCTTGGGGCGAACTACCTGCACTACCGCGACAGCACCATGGCATTCATGGACGGTCAGATGCGGCGCCTGGCTCTCGCCTATGTCGAACAGTTGCGTGGCGATCCGCGTCTGCCGACGCCCCCGCCTCTGGACGAGGAACATGTGGAGCAAGACGGCACGGTGGCAGTGCAGTTCTGGGACCGCGATGGCCGGTTGCTGCTCTCGAGCACCTGGCCCGTCCCCGGTCTCACTCTTCAGCAGAGCGAAGGCTTCCATGACCTGGACATCGACGGCCACGTCTGGCGGGTATACACCGCTCCCGCCACCGCCCCGCGGGTACAGGTGCTGCAGAGCGGCGAGTTCCGCCGGCGGGTGGCATTGCATTCCGCTCAGGAAGCCGCCGAACCCGTAGCGATACTAATACCTGTGACCGCGCTGCTCTTGTGGCTCGCGGTATGGTTCGCCCTGCGTCCCGTGGACCGGCTGGTGCAGGCCATCGCCGCCCAGGACGAGCGCAGCCTCACAGCGTTGCCGCTGCAGCGGGTACCGGCGGAGCTGCAGCCCCTCATCGGCTCCATGAACAGCCTGCTCGCGCGCCTCAAGGAAGCCTTCGCCGCCCAGCAGCGCTTCGTGCAGGACGCGGCCCACGAGCTGCGTACCCCCCTCACCGCCCTGAAGCTGCAGGTGGAGAACCTGAAGCCGCAGCTGGCCGAGGGGCAGTCGGCGCGGCTGGAGTCCGGTATCGAGCGCATGCAGCGGCTGGTGGAGCAGCTGCTCAGGCTCGCGCGCCAGGAAGCGGCGCCCCAATCCATCGACACCGAGCCGGTAGACGTCGCCGCGGTGCTGCGGCAATCCATCGGCGAGCTCGTCCCGCTGGCCGAGGCGCGCGGCATCGACCTCGGGCTCACGGCCGCGGAACCTGCCGAGGTGCGGGCCGACGCCCGCGACCTGCGCAGCGTGTTCGACAACCTGCTGGAGAACGCGCTGCGCTACACGCCCGCCGGCGGGCGGGTGGACGTGAGCCTGAAGCAGGCGGACGGCGCGCCCCAGGTGGAAGTCCTGGACACGGGTCCCGGCATCCCGCCGGAACTCCTGGAGCGGGTGTTCGACCGCTTCTACCGGGTGCTCGGCACCGGCACCCAGGGCAGCGGCCTCGGGCTCGCCATCGCCCGGGGCGCCGCCGGGCGCGCCGGTCTACACATCGAACTCGTGAACCGCAGCGACCGCAGCGGCCTCGCCGCCCGGGTCCGCTTCCTGCGCAGCTAAGTCCCACCTAAGTCTCGGCTGCTAGCCTCCACTCGTCGTACCCGACAGGTGGTCAGCTCCATGAAGATCCCGGCTCTCGTCTTGTGCATCCTGTACTGCTGTGCCGCGCCGCCTGCCCAGGCCGACATCAGCCAAGCTTACATCCCCGGCGCGGATCAAGTGCGCATCCACTACCTTGAGGCAGGCCCGGCGGATGCGGGGCGCAGCCTCTTGCTGATCACCGGCTGGCAGACGAGCGCCTGGATCTGGTCGGCCCAGCTCGATTACTTCTCCGCCCGCGGCTATCGCGTCATCGCCATGGACCCCCGCTCCCAGGGAGGTTCCACCGTCGTGGAATCCGGGAATGCGCCCGAGGACCGGGCGCGCGACATCCAGGCGGTGATCGCGGGGCTGAAACTCGCGCGTCTCACCCTGGTGGGCTGGTCCCAAGGGGTGCAGGACGTGGCGGCTTACGTCGACCGATACGGCACCGGCGCCGTGGAGCGCGTGGTGCTGGTGGACGCTTCCGTGAGCGCCGGACCCGGGGATGTGGAAGCGAACCCCGGCTTCGTGCAGGCCGTGCTGCGGTACATGGCCCTCTACTCCCACGATCCCCGCGCCTACGCCGATGGCTTCATGCACGCCATCATCAGCGCGCCGGCTCCAGTGACGACGTTCGCACAGCTGGATGCCGAGTTCATGCGCACCCCAGCGGACATCGGAATCTCCATGCAGATGCAGGACATGTTCACCGTCGACCGTCGCCCTGCCCTGAAGAAGTTCGACAAGCCTACCCTGGTGGTCGCCTCGGCCCAGAGCTTCGAACTGGACGAGCAGAAGCAGGAAGCCGCGACCCTGACCCAGGGCAAGTTCGTGGCCGTGGAACACGCCGCCCACGCGCTGTTCTTCGATCAGCCCCAGGAATTCAATAGGCTGCTCGAGGGCTTCATCACCGGCGCTACCCTGTGACACAGCGCAAATACGACCCTGTCACCCTGCTCCTGCATGCGGGCCTCGCCACGAGCGTGGTGCTGGAGCTCGCGCTGCAGGCGGTGATGCGCGTGCCGCCGGGGGTGGGCCAAGGCGTTGATGATTGGCACCGTGAGGCTTTCGAGCTCCACTCCCACTTCGGTCCCACGGTAGCGGTGCTCTGCCTGCTGCACTGGCTGTGGATCTGCTCGCCCTGGGCCCGCCCCGGCGTCGGCTACCTCTTCCCCTGGCTCCAGTCGGGTCGGCGGCCGGCCTTGCGGCGCGAGTTCCGCGCCCTGCTGCGGTTCGAGTTGCCTCCGCGGGAGACCTTGAGCCCCCTCGTCGGCACGGTGCACGGCCTCGGCCTCTTGGCCATCACCGGCAGCGTCGTGGGCGGCACCGTGAGCTATCTCGGCTACTACACCCGGGTACCGGTGCCGGATACGGTGCTGCACTGGGCCGCGCTGGAACTCATCGCCACCAGCTGGTTCGTCTGGCCCTTTGTCATCGGCCACATCTCCATGGCGGTGCTACATCGTCTGGCGCGGCGTTAGGGGACCCGTCTTAGGTGCGGCCGCTTCCGTCTGCTCCACGTAATCCAGCACCGTGTCGCGGCCGGCGGCGTAGTCGCTGAACCTCCACGCCACGGTGACGTCGGGCCCGAGCTTGCCCGCCGGCACACTGTAGAACACGTTGGGCCAGAAGCAGCGGCTCCAGGTGTAGCAGCCGTGCTCCCAGTCGTGGTACCCGGTACGGAAGGCCATCCACAGCTGGGAGTTGGGCAGCTCGAAGCCGGAGCCCTCCGCCCAGAACTCCTCCCGATCGCCGGCGTGCTCGCCGACGATGACGCTGTGGGCGCCGCCGTAGTAGCGCAGCCAGGCGAGAGTGACGATGGCGGCGGAGAACGTGAAGTTGTCGGTCAGGATGTAGAGCTTGCCAGTGGGCTTGAGGTAGTTCGGCAAACGCTTGGCGAACGCGGCGGCGGTGAGATAGTTGCCGCCGCCGTCCATGCGCAGATCCACCACCGCATAGTCCAGGGAAGCGGGCTTGAGGCCGTCCAGTATCGCCTGCAGCTGGCTGCTGAGGGAGCCGCGCTTGTCGTCGCTGATGGCCCAGAGGTGCAGGTACAGGCCGTGCCCGTCGTCCAGGCTCCGGTAGAAGACGCTGTGGTCCGGGTCACGCAGCACCCAGGGCTGCGTGTCGTCGTCGGCCAGCACGGTCTTCCAGGTCCCGGGATAGCCGGTGGGCGCAGGCGCCAACTCACGCTCCGACCAGGTATCCGTCGATTTCGGTTCCGGCGGCAGCGCCGCGACTTCCGTGCGGGTTTCGTGCCCGTCCCTCAGCACCACGTCCAGCACCAGCCGGTCTTGCGGCCAAGTGCCGTCCACCGCGTGCAGCGCGTCCGGTGACTCGAACATGAAAGGGCTGTAGGCGCGCAGGCGCTCGAAGTTGCCGCCGGTGTAGGGCCTGAGCTTCTGGAGCAGCTCCACCACCGGCACGCCGTCTATGCTCTGCACCTGCGCGCCCAGCAGCGAGGCGGATGTGGTTTCGGCGCGTACCACGAACAGGCCTTCCGCGAACCAGCCGAAACGCAGCGGTACGCGGTTCAGCACGATGGCCCGGTCCGGCGCCCGCACGTTGGTGTGGCCATTGTCCGCCAGGGCCAGTAGCCGCGAGGCCTGCATGGCGAGATCGGCCACCGTCAGGGTGTCCGCCCGTGCCTCGAGTGCCGCCACTCCGGCATGGAATTCGGCGCGGCTCTTGGCGTCGAAGCTGCGGTCCAGCTCCGGGAACTTGTCCAGATAGTCGAGATCCTGGCGCATGGCCTCGGCGTGCGAGCGGGGCTTTTGATAATGGTAGACCGGCGCGGGGAAGTAGAACTCATCTATCAGCAGCCGCATGAACACCGGCTTCACCGACAGTGCCAGCCCGCCCACCACCGCGAGAGGCAGGATCAGGTAGGTCACGATGCGGCGCTTCAACAGCGCGAGGATGGAGGCGGATATGGATTTCATCTTGGCGGTCCTCATGGATATGCGGATCAGGTCGTTTCGAAGTTCTCGATCACCATCCAGGCTGCGGTGAGCAAGAGCAGCACGCCGGCGCCGCGGTTGAACCAGCGCAAGCCCGCACCCTCCAGCCGGCCGCGGAATAGCGCTCCTGCCACGGCCCAGGTGAGCACCGAGGGCAGGCAGATGAGCGCATACAGGGTCGCGAGCAAGGCCGTGACTTTCACGGAGACCTGGCCGGAGGCGAGCCAGGCGCTGCTGCCGCCGAGCGAAGCGATCCAGGCCTTGGGGTTCATGCCCTGGAACAGCACGGCCTCGTGGAAGCGCGGCGGGCGCGCCACCTTCGCCGTCGCGGCGGACGCATGGGTCCGCAGGAAGCCCCAGCCCAGCCAGGCGAGGTAAGCGGCCCCGCCCAGGGTCAGCACCCAGGAAGACCCGGGGAGCGCCGTGACCAGGGCGCCGACGCCGGCCGCGGTGATGCAGAACAGCAGGGCGCAGCCGCAGGCGACCCCGAGCGCCTGGGGCAGCGCCGCCCGCCAGCCGAAGTTGAGGCCGGTCATGGAGGCGATGGCGTTGTTCGGTCCCGGCGTGAAGGCGATGGCCGCCACGAAGTTGCAGAACGCGAGGACCTGCAGGGGGCTCAAGGCTGTCATGGCGGCTCCTTGGGAGCGGGTACTTGTGTGCCAGACTAACGGCGGCTAGGATAATTGTACCGGTACAGTTTACCGATGCAGGACGGTACAGTTGCCATGCCCGTACGCACCCTGAAGCGCCCCGCTGGCCCCGACCAGACCCTGGTGGAACAATGCGTGCGCTGGGCCCAGCAGCGCATCGAACAGCGCACCCTCTTGCCCGGCATGCGCATGCCCTCGGTCCGCCGCTTCGCCCGCGAGCGCCGCGTCTCCAAGTTCACCGCCGTGGAGGCCTACTCGAGGCTGGTGAGCATGGGCTGCCTCGAGTCCCGCCGCGGCTCAGGTTTCTACGTGCTCGCGCCGCGGCCGCGCCGCGCGTCGGTGCTGACCACGGCAGCGGCGGCCTCCGACATCGACGTGCTCTGGCTCCTGAAGCACATGCTGCAGGATTCGGGGATCCAGCAGGGCCCCGGCATGGGCAGCCTCCCGCCCGCCTGGCTCGACGGCGGCCTGCTCGCCACCTCGGTGCGCTCCCTGGCACGGCGCGCCCCCGCCCATTGGGTGGGCTCCGGCTCCACCCAGGGCTATATACCGCTGCGCCAGCAGTTGCAGCAGCAGCTCGCCGGCTTCGAAATCGCCGCCGAGCCGGAGCAGATCGTGCTCACCACCGGCATCACCCATGCCCTCACCCTACTGCTCGGCATCCTGGTGCGCCCGGGAGAAGCGGTGTTGGTGGGCGACCCTTCCTGGTTCGCG
>DASSIS010000034.1:0-13866 GCA_035691665.1 Gammaproteobacteria bacterium
CAAGCACACGGGTGTCGACCATCCGGGCCGGGAGGAGGTGATGGCTTCCCAGCCCACGGACTGGCAGCGCGTGGTGAAAGAGTTGACGGGACCCGTGCCGGACCACAAGCCGATCTGGTACCAGAAGCACATGACCCAGCATCTGCTCCCCCAGGTGCCGCTGGATTGGCTGGAAGGCTTGAACAACTGCTTCCTGATCCGTCGTCCCGAGGAGGTGGTGGCATCCTTCACCATCCAGCGCCCCGATGCGGCGCCTTGGGAGTTGGGCTTCCAGCAGCAATGGCGCATCTTCGAGCACGTGGCAGAGCATCTCGGCAGCGCGCCGCCGGTCATCGATGCGGAGGACGTGCTCAAGGACCCCGCGGCCACCTTGGGAGCCCTGTGCGCGCGACTCGGCATCCCCTTCAGCGAGCGCATGCTGCACTGGCCAGCCGGTCCGCGGCAGAGCGATGGGGTCTGGGCGCGCCACTGGTATCACGCGGTGGAGCGCTCGACTGGCTTCGAGCCTCATCGGCTCCGAAGCCCCAAGCTCACTCCCTTCCAGGCGCGGCTGGCGGAGCAATGTCGTCCCCATTACGAACGCCTCGCCGCCCATCGCCTGCTTCCTGAAGGCGCGCAGAAATGAATCAGGCTTATTTCGGAACATTCCCATACGCGGGACCTGAAAGGAGGCTATAACTTCCGGTATCTGGATTCGGAGGAGCTCGGTATGCAGGTCAAGGATTTGCAGGCACTGGCACTGGCACTGGCACTGGCGGTGTCGTTGGCGGGCATGCCCGCGTTCGCCGCGGCGGATGCGCCGCGCACCGGGTCCTTCGCCACGTCCTTCACCGAGAGCACCCCCCTCGCCGAGCAGCGGGAGGTGGCGCAGCGCCTGCTGCACCGCGTCGTCTACGAGCAGCAACTCGCCGCGGGGACCCTGCCCGCGGGGCGCAGCATCGACCCCACCCAGGAGAGCTGGCACGTCTATGTGCCGGAGAGCTATAAGGGCGACGAGCCTTACGGCGTGCTGGTGTGGGTGGCGCCCTACGACACCGGCGAGATGTTCTTCGGCTGGCAAGGGGTGCTCACGGATCACAAGCTCATCTACGTGGCCGCCGACCGCTCCGGCAACGACCAGGGGGTGATGGACCGGCGTGTGCCGCTCGCCCTCACGGGCCTGGCCAACATCATGGCCCAGTACAAGATCGACCCGGCGCGGGTCTACATCGGTGGTTTTTCCGGCGGCGGCATCGTGGCGAGCCGCATCGCCGCGGCCTACGCGGACGTGTTCACCGGGGGCCTGTTCGTGTCCACCAGCGAGGGCATCGGCAGCAGCGACACCCCGGTGCCGCCGCTCGAGCGTTACCAGCTCATGCAGGACCGCGGCCGCTACGTGTTCACCAGCGGTGACGAGGAGACCACCAACCAGGTGATGAACGAGCGCAGTGTGGACCAGTACAAGTCGCTGTGCGTGCTACGGATCGACTACATCCATATCCCCAACGCCACCCACGGGGACCTGGAGCCGCGCATCTTCGCCCGCGCCCTGAAGTACCTGGACAACCCGCCGGCCGCGGACGCGTCCGACCAGAAAGAGTGTGAGCAGAAGCTGGCGGCGCGCCGCAGCGATGCCATCGGCGCCGTGAAGCAGGCCATCCAGGCCGGTGACCAGGCCAAGGCCCACGACCTCTTGCTGGAACTGCATGAATCCTTCGGCCCCCTGGCGGAACCGGAGTTCTCCCATTACGCCGGCTGCCTGAACGGCAGCGTGGTCGCCGCCGACTGTCTCCCGGCTCCCAAAGCACCTCCCGGCAGCCCCTAGGCGGCCCGCGGGCATTTCCCGGCCCGATTCAGTAAAATAAGGGGCTTTTCGATCATCCCTTGAGTCGCGCGCCTGTCCTGGCCGCCCGCCCCGGAGTGTGCATGTATCAGCCCGCTGAGTCCGTGACCGTCTCCAACCCGAATTTCGTCTTCCCCGGCCCCGCGCCGGCCTTGAGCCCGTTGCGCGCGGCCATCAACGAGCTGTTCCTGGCGGACGAGACCCGTTGCGTGGACGCGCTGCTGAAAGCGGCGATCCTGGACGGCGCCGCCCGCAGCCGCATCCAGGCGCGCGCCGCCGGCCTCGTGCAGACGGTGCGCAAGAACCGCACCGCCAAGGGCGGCATCGAAGAGTTCCTGCGCCAGTACGACCTGTCCTCCCAGGAGGGCATGGTGCTCATGTGCCTGGCCGAGGCGCTCTTGCGCATCCCGGACGCGGACACCGCCGACAAGCTGATCCGCGACAAGATCGTCAACGGCAACTGGCAGGAGCACCTGGGTGCGAGCCCGTCTCTATTCGTGAACGCCTCCACCTGGGGCCTGATGCTCACCGGCAAGCTCATCGAGCTCGACCAGGCGGCGGAGAAGAACCTCGGCAACTACATGGCCGCGCTCGCGGCCCGGGTGGGCGAGCCCGTGATCCGCACCGCCTTCCGCCAGGCCATGCGCATCATGGGTCACCAGTTCGTCATGGGCCGGACCATCGAAGAAGCACTGAAGCGTGCGGCGAGCGACGAGCACCGGAAGTTCCGCCATTCCTACGACATGCTGGGCGAGGCCGCGCTCACCGCCAAGGATGCAGAGCGCTACTTCCAGGCCTACAGCCTGGCCATCGACGCCATCGGTGCCACGGTGCCCAAGGGCGCCAGCGTGTTCGCCGCCCCCAGCATCTCCGTGAAGCTCTCGGCGCTCCATCCGCGCTATGAGCTCGCCCAGCGCGAGCGCGTGCTGCGCGAGCTCACCCCCAAGCTCGTGGCCCTGGCCGAGCGCGCCAAGAAGTACGGCATGGGCCTCACGGTGGACGCGGAGGAGAGCGAGCGTCTCGACCTCTCCCTGGACGTGATCGAGGCCACCTACCGTTCCCCGGCCCTCGCCGGCTGGGAAGGTTTCGGGCTCGCGGTGCAGGCCTACCAGAAGCGTGCCTACCGTGTGCTGGACTGGCTCATCGCCCTCGCGAAGGAAGGCAAGCGCCGCATGCCCGTGCGCCTCGTGAAGGGTGCGTACTGGGACAGCGAGGTGAAGCGCGCCCAGGAGCGGGGCCTCGAGGGTTATCCGGTGTTCACCCGCAAGTCCAGCACCGACGTCTCCTACCTGGCTTGCGCCCGCAAGATGCTTGCCAACCGCGACGCGGTCTATCCCATGTTCGCCACCCATAACGCCCAGACGCTCTCGAGCGTGCTGGAGATGGCGGCTGGTGACCTCGACTTCGAGTTCCAGCGCCTGCACGGCATGGGCGAGGAGCTCTATGGCGAGGTGGTGGGTGCCGACAAGCTCGGGCTCAACTGCCGCGTCTACGCTCCCGTGGGCAGCCATGAGGACCTCTTGCCCTATCTCGTGCGCCGGCTGCTGGAGAACGGCGCCAACACTTCTTTCGTGAACCGCATCATCGACGAGAAAGTGCCGGTGGAGGCCATCGTGGCGGACCCGGTGGCAGAGGTGGAAGCGCTCAGCGTGAAGCCGCACCCGCGCATCCCGCTGCCCGCCGACATCTACGGGGCCGCTCGCAAGAACTCCCAGGGCGTGAACCTGGCGGACGAGACGCGCCTCGCCAAGCTCGCCGCCGACATGCAGAAGGCCTTCAAGCGCGAGTGGCACGCCGCGCCCATCGTGGGCGGCAAGGAGCTCGGCGGCAAGGAGAAGCCTTCCCTGAACCCGGTGGACAACCGCGAGAGCGTGGGCGTGATCCGCGAGGCCGACGCCGACGCCATCCGCCAGGCGGTGGACGTAGCGGTCGCGGCCCAGCCCGCCTGGGACCTGACGCCGGCATCCGAGCGGGCCCGTATCCTGCGCAAGGCCGCGGATCTTTTCGAAGAACATCATGCCGAGCTCATGGCCCTCTGCGTCCGTGAAGCCGGCAAGTCCATCCCCGATTCCGTAGCGGAAGTGCGCGAGGCGGTGGACTTCCTGCGTTACTACGCCGAGCGCGCCGAGGAAGACTTCGGCAAGCCCACCCGCCTGCCGGGCCCCACCGGCGAATCCAACGAGCTGTGGCTGCAGGGCCGCGGCGTGTTCGTGTGCATCTCCCCCTGGAACTTCCCGCTGGCCATCTTCACCGGCCAGATGGCGGCAGCGCTCGCCTCCGGCAACGCAGTGCTCACCAAACCTGCGGAGCAGACCTCCCTGATCGGCGCCCAGGCGGTGCGCTTACTGCACCAGGCCGGCGTGCCCGGCGGCGTGCTCAACTTCATCCCGGGCCGCGGCTCGGTGGTGGGACAGCACGCGGTGGCGGACCCGCGCATCGCGGGCGTGGCCTTCACCGGCTCCACGGAGACCGCCAAGGTCATCCACCAGACCCTCGCCAACCGCGACGGCATCATCCCGGCGCTGATCGCCGAGACCGGCGGCCAGAACGCCATGCTCGTCGATTCCTCGGCACTGCCGGAGCAGGTGGTGCTGGACGTGGTGGCGAGTTCCTTCAACAGCGCCGGCCAGCGCTGCTCGGCGCTGCGCGTGCTGTTCGTGCAGGAGGAAATCGCCGACCGGGTCATCGAGGTCTTGGCGGGCTACTTGGACGAGCTCGTGATCGGCAACCCGGCCTGGCTCGCGACCGACGTGGGGCCGGTCATCGATATCGCCGCCAAGAAGGTGCTGGACGAGCACAAGACCTGGATCAAGACCCAGGGCAAGGTGATCCGTGAGCTCAGGATCCCGGATGAGTTCTCCCACGGCACCTACGTGGCGCCCCTGGCGGTGGAACTGCCGAACCTGGACATCCTGAAGCGCGAGGTGTTCGGCCCGGTGCTGCACATCATCCGGTTCAAGGGCAGCGAGCTCGACAAGGTGATCGACAGCATCAACCGCACCGGCTACGGCCTGACCCTCGGCGTGCATTCGCGCATCGACAGCCAGGCCCAGTACATCCAGCGGAGCATCCGTGTGGGCAACGTCTACATCAACCGCAACATGATCGGCGCGGTGGTGGGCGTGCAGCCCTTCGGCGGCCAGGGCCTGTCGGGTACCGGCCCCAAGGCGGGCGGTCCCCACTACATGCACCGTTTCGCCACGGAACGCACCGTCACCATCAACACCGCGGCGGTGGGCGGCAACGCCAGCCTGCTCTCCCTCAAGGAGACCTGAGTCCATCATGGCCGTGAGCGTCTTCGATGTCTTCAAGATCGGCGTGGGGCCCTCCAGCTCCCACACCGTGGGTCCCATGCGCGCGGCGCGCCGGTTCCTGCTGGACCTGGAAGAGAAGGGCCTGTTCGGCCGCACCGCCCAGGTGGCGGTGCAGCTGTACGGCTCCTTGGCGCTCACCGGCAAGGGCCACGGCACCGACCGGGCCGTGCTCTTAGGGCTAGAGGGCGAGACGCCGGACGGCATCGACCCCGACACCATCGCGGCGCGCCTGCAGCGCATCCGCCAGGAGGGGCGCATCAAGCTCCTGGGCAAGCGCGAGATAGCCTTCGACGAGCCCCTGGACCTCCTCATGCACCGGGACCAGGTTTTACCCAAGCATTCCAACGGCATGCGGTTCACGGCCCTGGACGACAAGAAGCAGACCCTGCTGGCCGAGGAGTTCTACTCCATCGGCGGCGGCTTCATCGTGCGCGCCGACGAGCAGGGTGCCGCTGCGAGCGGGCTGAAGCTGCCTTATGAGTTCGTCTCCGGTGACGAGCTGCTGGCCCTGTGCCGTCTGCACGGCCTGAAGATCGATCAGTTGGTGCTCGCCAACGAGAAAGCCTGGCGCAGCGAAACCGAGACCCGCAAAGGGCTGCTGCGCATCTGGCAGGTGATGCAGGCCTGCGTAGCCCGCGGTACCCGTGAGACCGGCGAGTTGCCCGGCGGCCTGCACGTGCAGCGCCGCGCGCCGATCCTGCACACGCGCCTCGCCGCCCAGAAGAAGAGCACGGCCCTCGACGCCATGGACTGGGTGAACCTCTGGGCGCTGGCGGTGAACGAGGAGAACGCTGCCGGCGGACGGGTCGTGACTGCACCTACCAACGGTGCTGCCGGCATCATCCCGGCGGTGATGCATTACTACCAGCGCTTCGTGGAAGGCGCGGACGAGGAGGGCATTGTCCGGTTCCTGCTCACTGCCGGCGCCATCGGCATGCTCTACAAGCGCAACGCCTCGATCTCCGGTGCCGAGATGGGTTGCCAGGGGGAGGTGGGTGTGGCCTGCTCCATGGCGGCGGGCGGACTCGTCTCAGCCATGGGCGGCAGCGATGCCCAGGTGGAGAACGCCGCGGAGATCGGCATGGAGCATAACCTGGGGCTCACCTGCGACCCGGTGGGCGGCTTGGTGCAGATCCCTTGCATCGAGCGCAACGCCATGGGTTCCATCAAGGCCATCAACGCCGCCCGTCTCGCCATGCACGGTGACGGCGAGCACCGGGTATCCCTGGACCAGGTGATCAACACCATGCGCCAGACCGGACTCGACATGCGCAGCATCTACAAAGAGACCTCCCTGGGGGGCCTCGCGGTCAACGTTCCCGAGTGCTGAGCCCCAGGCTGCTTAAATATCCGTCAGCTTTGGGATAGTAGTCCCAACCCCTCTTGATATGTTAAAACCAAGGGACGCCCATTGGGCGCGGAAGGGGAAGTGCTGGGGATGGGAAAGTTCCGCTCCCGTCGAACTCTGGGCAGCGTCCGCGGCAGCTACCTGATCGCGCTGGCGGCGCTCGCCGCCGGCCTCACCCTCACCGCGGTGACCTATCGCATCACCCACGACAACGAGGTGGCGGCGCGCCAGGCGCGCTTCACCCTCTACGCCAGCCAGGTTGCGGACACGGTGAACGCGCGCTTCGCCCAGTACCTCTCGGTACTGGACAGCGGCGCCGGTCTGTTCGCCGCGTCTGGTCGGGTGCATCGCGCGGATTGGAAGAAGTTCGCGGATACCATCGGCCTGCAGGACAAGTATCCCGGTATCTCCAGCCTGGAGTACCTGGCCTATGTCCGAGATGAGGATGTCCGACGCTTCATCACCGAGACCCGCGCCGACGGTGCGCCGGACTATCAACTCAAGCCGGAAGGGCAGCGACCCTACTATTGCCCCATAACCTACAACATCCCCAAGCAGCGCGATGTGGAGGGTTACGATCCCTGCAAGGTGTCGCGCTCAGGCACCGATGTGTTGATGCGTGCCCGGGACAGCGGCCTCAGCAGCGTGAGCAAGCCGCTCGAGTTGCGCGACGAGGCGGGCGTCGATCACCGTGCCGTGGTGGCGGTACATCCTCTATACCGGCAGGGTATGGATACCGCGAGCGTTGCGGGCCGACGCGCAGCCCTGTACGGCTGGGTGGCTGTGACGCTGCCGATGGATCGGGTGCTACAGGCGGTCATGCCACCGGGCTTGCCCCTCGACGTGCAGATCCGCGATGCGGCCGTGCCCGGCGACGAAGGCTTCATCTATGCTAGCGGCAAGCCCGATGTGGCGGACCAGTCGTGGTGGGCGCGTATAGGTCGCGTCCATTCAGTGTATTCCACGACGCTCACCCTGGGTGGGCGCAGCTGGCTCATGGACTTCTCGGAGCCTCCTACCGTGGTCTGGCTGCCGCTCATCATGGTGCTCGCGGGCATCATGGTGAGCGTTCCCCTGGCGCTGCTGGTGCTGAACCTCGGGCTCACCCGCAGCCGTGCCCTGCGGCTCGCGGAGCGCATGACCGTGTCGCTGCGTGAACAGCAGCAGCTCCTGTCCTCCATCACCGGCAACATCTCCGACGGCATCTACCGCAGCACCCCGGACAAAGGGATGATCTACGCCAACGAGGCCTTGGCCCGGATGTTTGGCTATGCCAGCGTCGCCGAGCTCATGAGCGTCGCCGGGCCCATCCTCTACGCCAATCCGCGCCGGCGCCGGGAACTGGAGATCCTCCTGGATGAGCGCGGCCAGTACCACAACGAGGAAGTGGAATACCAGCGCAAGGACGGCACCCGATTCTACGGCGCCAACAGCGCCATCACCGTCAAGGACGCGGAGGGGGTGCCGCTGTATTTTGACGGCGTCATCGCGGACATCACCGAGCGCAAACATGCCGAGCAGCAGGTCTATCAGCTCGCCCATTACGACAGCCTCACGGGCCTGCCGAACCGCACGCTGCTGCGCGACCGCCTGGGGCAAGCCATCAACGACGCGCACCGCCGCGAAGCACGTCTGGCGGTGCTGTTCCTGGACCTGGATCGCTTCAAGACCGTCAACGACTCCTTGGGCCACGAGACCGGCGACCGGCTGTTGCAGGCAGTCGCCACCCGCCTGCGCGAGCACATGCGCGACAGCGATACCATCAGCCGCCAGGGTGGAGACGAGTTCCTGCTGATCCTGCGGGACGTGAACGACGCCCACGGCGTGGCGCGCTTCGCCGAGAAGCTCCTGGAGACGGTGGCCAAGCCCTATACACTGGGTGAGTACGAGCTACACATCACCCCGAGCATCGGCATCAGCCTGTTCCCGGACGATGCGACCGACATCGACGCCCTGATCCGCAACGCGGATGCGGCCATGTACCAGGCCAAGGAGAACGGCCGCTTCAGTTACCAGTTCTACACCCAGGAGATGAACACCCGCGCCTACGAACGCCTGTCCCTGGAAGGCAACCTGCGCCTCGCTATCCAGCGCGAGGAGTTCAGCCTGCATTACCAGCCGCAGATCCACCTCAAGACCGGCCGCATCGTCGGCATGGAGGCGCTGCTGCGCTGGAACCGCGCCGGTCACGACGCCGTCCCGCCTGCGGTGTTCGTGCCCATCCTGGAGAGCAGCGGCATGATCGGCGAGGTGGGGGAGTGGGTGTTGCGCGAGGCCTGCCGCCAGAACCGGGAGTGGCAACGACAGGGCCTGCCGCCGCTGCCGGTGGCGGTGAACCTCTCCGCCATCCAGTTCAACCGCCGCAACATGGCCGATATGATCGGCGAGATCCTCGCCGAGATCGGTCTCGCGCCCCATTGCCTGGAGCTCGAGTTCACCGAGAGCGCGGTGATGCGTGACACCCGCGACGTGGGCAATACCATCAACCGCCTCGACGAACTCGGTGTGAAGCTCGCCCTAGACGATTTCGGCACGGGCTATTCCTCCCTGAGCTACCTGCGCCGTTTCCACCTGGACAAGATCAAGATCGATCAGTCCTTCGTGCGCGACATCGGCGTCGATCCGGACGACGCCGCCATCACCGTGGCCATCATCGGCATGGCCCGTAACCTCAAGGTGGCGGTGGTGGCGGAGGGAGTGGAGAACCGGGAGCAGGCGGAATTCCTGCGCAGCCACGGCTGCGATGCCTTCCAGGGTTATTACTTCAGCAAGCCGCTCGCCGCCGATGCATTCGCCTCCTTCTTGAAGAGCGATTACCGGCTGGTCATCTGATCTTCGCGCCTGCAAGCCGGGCGCCGTTCATATATCCTGTCGGCCCGCTCACGAACCCGGAGGCCCCGTGGACAAGCTCGAGCTCATCATCGGCAACAAGGCCTATTCTTCCTGGTCCCTGCGTCCCTGGCTCGCGCTCAAGCATACCGGCGCGGCTTTCACCGAGACTCGCATCGCCTTGTACCGGGCCGGCTTCAAGCAGGAAGTGCTGCATTACAACCCAGCCGGCAAGGTGCCGGCGCTCAAGCACGGCGCGGTCACCGTCTGGGAATCCCTCGCCATCTGCGAATACCTGGCCGACCTGTTCCCGGCCGCGAAGCTATGGCCCGAGGCGCTGACCGAGCGCGCTCGTGCCCGCAGCATCAGCACCGAGATGCACGCCGGTTTCGCCACTCTGCGCAGCATGATGCCCATGAACTGCCGCGCCACCGGCCGCCGTGTGACGCACACGGCGGAGCTGGACGCGGATATCAAGCGGGTGGAGGGGATATGGAACGGCTGTCGCGCTGGCCAGTCCCGCGGCCCCTGGCTCTTCGGCACCTTCACCATCGCCGACGCCATGTTCGCGCCCGTGGCGCTGCGCTTCGTCACCTATGGGGTGACGCTCGGGGGCGACGCCGGTGCCTACGTGCAGACGGTGCGGAACCATGGAGCGATCAAGGAATGGATCGCCGCGGCGGAGCAGGAGCCCGAGTTCATCGAGTCCAGCGAAGTCGGCCAGTGACGGAGGCGGTAGCCCCCCCTCCCCTTAACGACGGCATGCTCACGCCGGCGGAGTACCGGCTGCTCGCGGCACCCGCCCTGCAGGTCGCGGCTGAGCAGGCCGCGCGTCGTGGCGATCCGCATCTCTTCAACGATATGCCGAGCATGCTGGCCCTGCTCGGCATGGTGAGTGCGCTCGTGCATGCCTACCTGGAATGCGAACCAGGTCCCGAGGCTTCGGCCCGCAAGGAGCTGGAAGCGGCTCCGCTCGCCGTCTGCGCGCTGGTGTTCACGGAATCGGGCCTCGAAGCGCCCACGGTGGAGCAGTGCCTGCGAGCCTTGTCGGCCGCCTACCTGCAGTTGCTCCGTAAGGGCATCCTGGGTCCCCAGGATGCCTACGTGGACAAGGCTTATGGCGAGCTCACGGCAGGGGACAGAGAGGGGGGGGTGAAGTCCCTGCGGCAGGCGGCTTTTGCCATGGTCCAGGCCGTAGAAACCTGGGAAAGCAGGCAGAGACCGGGGGAAACCGTATCGCCTTGAATGCCGCTTGATTTCATCTAGTACCTGTATATAATTACAGAAACTGTATCTTTAATCAGGTACTGAAAGGCTGGGTTTATGGCTGACATCACCGCACGGCAACAGCAAATACTCGAGCTGATTCAGCAGGTTATAGATGATACCGGCATGCCGCCAACCCGGGCGGAGATCGCCGAGACCCTGGGATTTAAATCTCCCAATGCGGCCGAGGAACACCTCCGTGCCCTCGCCCGAAAGGGTATGATTACCTTACTGCCCGGCGCTGCCCGGGGAATCCGCATTACCGATCCTCCCGGTCTCCCGGTAGTGGGCCGGGTAGCGGCGGGCAGTCCTATCCTCGCGGAACAGCACCTGGAAGGCCGGGTACGCATGGATTCGCGCATGTTCACCCCCAAACCCCACTTCCTGCTGCGCGTGCGCGGCATGAGCATGCGCGACGCCGGCATCATGGATGGCGACCTGGTGGCCGTCAGCCGGGCGGCGGATGTGCGCAACGGCCAGATCGTGGTGGCCCGCCTGGGGGATGAGGTCACAGTGAAGCGCTACCGCCTGCAGGGCCCGGAAGTCCACCTCCTGCCAGAGAACCCCGCCTTCAATCCCATCGTGGTGGACGTGCGCAGCCAGGAGCTGCTCATCGAGGGCATCGTGGTGGGTGTCATGCGTGACGTCCAGGTCCAATAGCACAATTTCCCCCGCCACTGGCGCGTAACCGCCTTTGGAGTATAATTTCGCGCCCTTGACCAGGGTTTATAAGCGAAGTTATTGATTCTATTGGCTTAATCCAACCGAATCTACGTCACCGGCTGGTCCTCGTCCACGAGACCGGCCGGTCGTCTTTTGGGGATAACGAGTTCCAGACATGTCGAACAGCAACGGACAGAGCGCCACCACACCCCTTACCAGCCGGCGCAACGGTTATGGGCACGGCAGCGGTGATGGACAGATGGATCGCAAGCGTCTCTATGCCCTGAGCCTCGGCGCCTTGGGCGTGGTCTTCGGTGATATCGGCACCAGCCCGCTCTACACCCTCAGCACCTGCTTCTCCTCCAGCAACGGCCTCGCCATCACTCCCGAGAACGTGCTCGGCGTGCTGTCGCTGGTGTTCTGGACCCTGATCATCGTCGTCTGCTTCAAATACCAGGTGCTGGTGTTGCGGGCCGATAATAAAGGGGAGGGGGGGATATTGGCCTTGCTGGCCCTGCTCGACCCCTGGGGCCACCGCCACCGCCGGCGCGCGCGGCTCCTGATCGCGCTCGGCATCTTCGGCGCGGCGCTGCTCTACGGCGACGGCATGCTCACCCCCGCCATCTCGGTGCTGAGCGCGGTGGAAGGCCTGCAGCTCGGTTCGGTGGCGCTGTCGCGGGGCAACATCATCCTCATCACGGTGGCGGTGCTCATCGCCCTGTTCCTGTTCCAGCGCAGCGGCACGAGCCGCGTGGGAGCGGTGTTCGGCCCGGTCATGACCGTGTGGTTCGTGGTCATCGCGCTCCTGGGGCTCACCGCGATCCTGCACGATCCCATCGTGCTCATGGCCCTCAACCCGGCCTACGCCCTGGGCTTCATCTTCCACCACGGCTTCGCCGACATCCTGGTGCTGGGCGCGGTGTTCCTGTCGGTCACGGGCGCCGAGGCACTCTACGCCGACATCGGCCATTTCGGCCGCGGCCCCATCCGCCTCGCCTGGTTCTGGTACGTGATGCCGGCCCTGGTGCTCAACTACCTCGGCCAGGGCGCGTCGCTCCTGGCGCACCCGGAGCGGGGCGCGTCGCAGCTCTTCTACAGCCTCGCACCCGGCTGGTTCCTGTATCCGCTGGTGGTCCTCGCCACCGGCGCCACGGTGATCGCCTCCCAGGCGGTGATCTCCGGCGCCTTCTCGCTCATGGCCCAGGCCATCCAATTCGGCCAGAGCCCGCGCCTCACCATCGTGCGGACCTCGGTGGACGAGAAGGGCCAGCTCTACGTGCCGGCGCTCAACTGGGTGCTGATGGTGGCCACCATCGCCATCGTGCTGGGCTTCCGCACCTCGGACAACCTGGCCACGGCCTACGGCGTGGCGGTGAGCTCTACCATGGTGATCACCACGGTGCTGGTGTTCTTCGCCATGCGCGACCGCTGGAAGTGGAACAAGCCCATGGTCTACCTCGTCACCCTGGGGCTCCTGGTGGTGGACCTGATGTTCTTCTTCGCCAACATCTACAAGATATGGGACGGCGGCTGGCTGCCGCTCTTGGTGGGGCTCATCGGCTTCACCGTCATGTCCACCTGGAGCACCGGCCGGCGCAACCTCATCGACCGGCTGCAAGAGAGCACCGAGTCCTTGGACGCCTTCCTGGCCCACATCCGCAGCCTGAAGCCGGTGCGGGTGCGCGGCACCGCCATCTTCATGACCGCCCCCAATCTCGGCACGCCGCCTATGCTGCAACGGCACCTGGAGCTCAACCAGGTGCTGCACGAGCAGGTGGTGCTGCTGTCCGTGCTCACCGACGACGTGCCCTTCGTGCATCCCAGCCACCGCCTGGAGTGCATCAAGCTCGACCAGGGCTTCTACCGGGTGAGCATGCACTACGGCTTCATGCAATTCCCCAACATCCCCCAGGCGCTGCGCCGTGCGAAGGACTTCGGCCTCATCATCGATCCCGAGACCGTGACCTACTACATCGGCCGCGAGACGCTGGTCTCCGGCACCAAGCACGGCCGCTCCATGTGGGCCTGGCGCGAGAAGCTGTTCGCGTTCCTGTCGCGCAACGCCCTCAGGGCCACGGATTTCTACCAGATCCCCCCGGACCGCACCATGGAACTCGGCATCCGGCTGCAGCTCGCGGACCTGCGCGTGCGGCCGATGCACCCGAACGGCCACGGCGGCCACCGCTGACATGGCCGGGAGGCTCCTGGCCGCGCTCGCCGGGTTCGTCACCGGCGTCATCGGGAGCCTCGGCTACGGCGGCGTGGTGCTGCTCATGGCCATCGAGAGCGCCTGCATCCCGCTGCCCTCGGAAGTGACCCTGCCATTCGCCGGCTACCTGGTGTTCAAGGGCGAGATGAGCCTCTGGGGCGTGGCGCTCGCCGGCGCGGTCGGTTGCGTGCTGGGCTCGCTCGTGGCTTATGGGGTGGGCGCCTGGGGCGGCCGGCCGCTGGTGGAGAAGTACGGCCGTTACCTGCTGGTCTCCTCGCGCGACCTCGCGCTCGCGGACCGCTGGTTCGCGCGCCACGGCGACATCACCATCTTCCTGGGGCGCCTCTTGCCCGTGGTGCGCACCTTCATCGCCTTCCCGGCGGGGGTGGCGCGCATGGCGCTCGGCAAGTTCGTG
>DASSIS010000035.1:0-26989 GCA_035691665.1 Gammaproteobacteria bacterium
GAGGAAGGGGCGACGCAGCTGTTCAAGCCCCTGCGCAGCAACGAGTTGATCCTCGGGGCCGTGGGCCTCCTGCAGTTCGACGTGGTCGCCTACCGGCTCAAGGAGGAGTATGGCGTAGAGTGCGTGTTCGACAGCATCCCCGTGGCCACCGCCCGCTGGGTGGAATGTGACGACGAGAAGAAACTGGAACAGTTCCGGGATAAGGCCTTCGACAACCTGGCCTTGGATCACACCGGCAGCCTGGTATACGTGGCGCCGACCCAGGTGAACCTCCAGCTCACCCAGGAACGCTGGCCGGAAGTGCGCTTCCGCAAGACAAGAGAACACGGTGTAGAGACCGCAATGGCGGCATAACTGCGTGGTAGGCTAATCCCGCCAAACCGGGGAGAACGCCATGCTGAGCCGCAAGGTCAAAGGTTGGGCCCTGTATTACTGGGGTAACCATGCCTTCACCACCGCCATCGTCACGGTCTTTTTCCCCATCTTCTTCAAGGAATACTGGAACCACGGAGTCGATCCCAGCCTCAGCACCTTCCGGCTGGGCCTGGCCAACTCCGGTGCCAGCCTGATTGTGGCCCTCACCGCACCCATCCTGGGTGCCATCGCCGATAAGGGCGGCCACAAGAAGCGTTTCCTCATGAGCTCTGCCTTCCTGGGCGTGGTCATGGTGTTCGCCCTGCACTTCGTGGGACTCGGGCAATGGCAGTGGGCCATGTTCTTCTATATGGCCGCTTCCATCGGTTACTGGTGGGGCAACGTGTTCGGCGATTCCATGCTGGTGAGCGTGGCGGAGCCCGGCAAATTCGACATGACTTCGGCGGTGGGCTACTTCTCCGGTTATTTGGGTGGCGGCATATTCCTGGTGCTGGGTCTGGCCATGAGCCAGAAGCCCCAATGGTTCGGCTTGGTCGACGCTACCGCAGCGGTGAAGCTCATCCTCATCCTCACGGCGATATGGTGGCTGCTGTTCGCCATCCCTCTGTGGTTTATGGTGCCGGAACCAACGGCGCCGGCCCAGGAAGAATCCCTGGCCGCTACCACGCGACGCGCCTTCGCTCAATTAACTGAGACTTTCCGGCACGTGCGCTCCTACCGACCGGTATTCGTGTTCCTGGTGGCTTATTGGGTATACATCGATGGCGTGAACACCATCATCCAGATGGCGGTGGACTACGGCAAAGCTATCGGCTTCGGCACCACCGACCTAATCATGGCCGTGGTATTGGTGCAGTTCGTGGGCATCCCGGCGGCGCTCGGCTTCGGCCGACTCGGCGAGCGCATCGGCCCCAAGCACGGCATCTTCATCGGTCTCTCGGTCTACACCCTGGTTTGCATCTTCGCGGCTTTCATGCACAGTGCTTGGCAGTTCTACGCCCTGGCTGCGATGATCGGCCTGGTGCAGGGCGGGGTACAGCTGCTGAGCCGCTCCTACTACGCGCGCCTCGTGCCCAAGGAGCGGGCCGGTGAATTCTTCGGTTTCTATAACATGCTGGGCGAGTTCGCGGCCATCATAGGTCCGTTGCTCATAGGTGTGGTGAGCCTTGCCACCCACAGCCCGAGGGCCTCGATATTGTCGGTGATCGTGCTGTTTGCGGTAGGTGCCGTGCTGCTGTCCCAGGTGAAGCCGCATCAGCAGACTGACTAGCCTTAGCGGGTTTGCTTCGGCCTGAAGCCGCGCACCAGTCGGCTGAACTCACGGCGGTCGCCCTCGTCGAGATAGCGCAGTTCTATATAGCGGTCGGTGATGGCAAGCACGTCCCGTTCCAGATCGGGTCGTCCCTGCGCCACCCGCAGGCCGTAATCCAGGGGTCCCTCGTGGGGTGAGCGCCGGTAACCCAACCGCGCCAGACGCGCGCAGAAGCGGGCGTAGTCCCGGATCACCGGTGCCGCCGCGGGCCGGCGTCGTTCCCACAGGAGATAGAGCCAGAAGAGCCCGAGGGTGAGGGCGATGCAGAGCGCCAATACCAGCGCGAGCTGTAGCCAGTCGCCGTAGTCGAGCCCCACCTTCTTGAAGAAGTGCGACTGCAGTTCCGGGCCGTAGGCCAGCACCCATTCGTTCCAGCCGGTGTTGAGCGCATCCCAGCTGTAGCGGACCTCCCCGAACCAGGGATGTGTGACGTAGAAAGCGCCCGCCACCTGCTCATCCGGCAGGGCGTCTTCCAGACCCTTCTCGACCCGCGCCGGATCCACCGCGGCGGTCGGGTCCACCCGCAGCCAGCCTTTGCCCTCCAGCCAGACCTCGGCCCAGGCGTGGGCTTCCTGCTGGCGCACCACGTAGTAACCGTCTAGGGGATTGAGTTCGCCGCCCTGATAGCCGATGACCACGTGGGCGGGGATGCCGGCGGCGCGCATGAGGTAGACGAAGGCGCCGGCATAGTGCTCGCAGAAGCCTTTGCGGGTATCGAACAGGAACTGGTCGATACGGTCGTCGCCGCTGAGCGTCCCGGGTTGGAGGGTGTACGAGAACTTCTCGTCGTGGAACATGGTGAGGGCGTCGTGCACCACTTCGTCGGATGACTTCGCGGTGCTGCGCCATTGCGCCGCGAGCGCATGGGCGCGCGGATCGTCGTTGGGCAGCGCAAGGTCGCGGTGCAGCATCCAGTGCGGCATGTCGACGCCGTAGCTGGAATCGGTATAGGAGGTGGCGCTGTAGAGTTTGCGCTCGGTGACCGGGGTGCGGACGTCGATCTCGAAGCTCGCCGAGAGGCTCGTGTCCTCCGGGATCTTCGACGGCAGATCCAGGGCGTAGAGCACGGAGAGGTTGGTGGGCTCCAGGGTCACCTGGTAGCTGATGGGGGCGTTGTGGGCATCGATCTGGAGTTGCCGATGCCAGGGCAGATTGCCGCTGCTCCAGGTCTTGCCGTCGTAGTCGTGCAGCACCATCGCCCTCCAGTAGAGCGCACTGGGCGGTGGTGGCGGGCCATCGAACTTCACCCGGAAGGCGATCTCGTCCGATTGCGCGAGATCGCTCAGGTCGCCGGGCGACATGCTGGTGGTGAGTCCGGTGACGCCGGAGTGCTTCTGGGAGGCAAAGCCCCAGAGGGGTCCGGAGAGGCGCGGGAAGAGCAGGAACAGTACCGCCGCGAGCGGCAGGGCCGGCAGCAGCAGTCGCCCGGTGGCACGCGCCGAGGCCCGGAGGCTGCGTTCGCCGTCCGGGTGCGCCACGTTGAGCAGGGCGACGGTGGTGAACCACACCGCCGGGATCATGTAGAGGGCGAGCGGTATCGTCTGATCGTTGAGGAAGTTGGCGAGACCGATGAAATAGGCGGTGATCATCACCAGGTAATAGTCCCTGAGCCCCTTGGATTCCATGAGCTTGAGGGCCGCGAGCAGCAACAGTAGTGCCGCGCCCGGTTCCGGGCCATTGATGGTGCGGTAGGTGATGAGCACGCAGGCGAGCACGCCGATGGCGAGCGCCATGAGCAAGCGGCGGGAAGGCAGCTTCCAGCCGCGCCAGGTGCAGGCCATGCGCCAGAGAGCGAGCAGCAGCGCCACAGCGGTGATCCAGGCGGCGATGTTGGGCACGTGAGGGGCGGCCATGGCGCCGAGCGCCAGCAGCGACCAGCCGAGCCGTTGACGGTCCATGTGTTGCTCGTATTCCAGCGGCAGCGACTCGATATTCATGCTGCTTTTTCGAGACCGTGCAGGGCCAAGGCCTTGAGGCAACGGTCCCGCTGGTCTTCCCCCGCGGCGGGAGGGATCTGGATGCCTGGGAGCCTGAGGCCGTAAGCCAGGTCCACTGCGTGAGCCTCGAGTACCCAGTGGCAGAGCACCGAGAGCCGTGCTTCCTCACCCAGGGCCGGTAGCTCAGCCCAGTCGAACCAGCGGGCTTCCTCGCCGGTGCCGGAGAAGCGCTTGGTGAGGAGCTCCTGCTCCCGGGCTGAGGCCTTCCAGGCGATACGCCGTGGTGAATCTCCGGGTTGATAAGCCCTGAGTCCGCTGAAGTCGTCCTCACCCTGGTCGTTGGGCCTCCCGAGACCCCGTCCGCCCAAAGGCTCCGGCATCTCAGGCGCATACTCGGCGGGTGCCGGATACACGAGCACCTTCCAATCCATGTAGACCCAGCTCCAGGCGCGGAACAGCCCGAGAGGATAGGTGGTCTCCACCGACAAGCGCCCGATAGGCTGCCAGCCGCGCCGTTTGGCGACGAGGGGTACAGGAGCCACGCTGTCGGAGGCGGCCTGGATGTCGCTGGTGATGGTGCGTTCATCGTCTTCGGCACCCAGGGTCACTCCGGTACGCAATTGTCTGCCCGCGTTGGCTACCTTCACCTGGAATCGCGCGGTCTCGCCGGCGAACACCGGCATGACGCTCACGGCATCGAGTTCGAGGCCCAGGAGGTTCGCATGGGTGGCGTTCATGGCCACCATGCCGAGAGACGCCAACAGGAACACCAGCATGAAGCCCATGCTGTTGGCGTAGTTCATGGAGGCCAGCATCATCACGAACACGGAGAGTCCGAACAACAGCCCTTGGCCGGTGGGCAGGATGTAGAGGCGGCGCTGGGCGATGGTCACGCGCCGGCCGTCGGGACCCTGACGGCTGCGCGCCCATTCCCGCATGCGGCGCCGGAAGCGTGCGCGCAGTGCGGCGAACATGGTCTTCAGGGGATGGGGATGGCGGTCAGGAGGTCGCGGGCCACCTGGGCCGGAGGCGGCCCGTCGTTGCCGCCGCGCGGGCGCAGGCGATGGCCGACCACACCCGGGAGCACCGCCTGCAGGTCTTCCGGCAGCACACCGGACCGGCCGGCCTGCAAGGCCCAGGCCTGGGCCGCGTGCTTCAGGCCCAGCGCCGCACGCGGCGAGAGCCCGTTCTCATAGCCTGCCGCGTCGCGGGTGTAACGCACCAGCGCCTGCAGGTAGTCGAGCAGCGCATCGGAGACGTGGATGCGGGAGACCGCCTCGCGCAGCGCCGCCAGGTCGCGGGGTTCCAGCACCGGCTGCAGCCCGGCGAGCAGCTCGCGCCGATCGCGCCCGCTCAGGAGTTCACGCTCCGCCTCCGGCCCCGGGTAGCCGAGTTCGATGCGCATCAGGAAGCGGTCGAGCTGGGATTCGGGCAAGGGAAAGGTCCCCACTTGGTGCAGCGGATTCTGGGTGGCGATCACGAAGAAGGGTTGCGGCAGGGCGCGGGTCTCGCCGTCCACCGTCACCTGGCGTTCCTCCATGGCCTCGAGCAGGGCGCTCTGGGTCTTGGGCGTGGCGCGGTTCACCTCGTCCGCCAGGATGAGCTGCGCGAAGATGGGGCCAGGGTGGAAACGGAAGCTCTCGGTCTGGCGTTCGAAGATGGAGGCGCCGATGATGTCCGCCGGCAAGAGGTCGCTGGTGAACTGGATGCGCTGGTAGGAGAGCCCCAGCACGCGTGCCAGCGTATGGGCGAGGGTGGTCTTGCCCACCCCTGGGATGTCCTCGATGAGGAGATGGCCGCCTGCCAGCAGGCAGGCGAGGCAGAGGCGGATCTGCGCGTCCTTGCCGAGCACGATGCGGTTGGCTTCCGCCAGCGCCTGATCGAGCTTGCGCATCTGGGCATGGACCCGGCTGTCCGCCGCCACGACCTTGGTATCCGCGACCATCTCTGCCCTCCGGCGCTCAGCGCGCCCGGATCATTTCTCCGCTGTTTTGCGGCGGCCCTGGGAGCGCACGTAGGCTTCGATGCCGGCGGCGCGCAACAGTTCCCGGTGGATGCGCGAGACGCGCTCCACCTGGCCCTTGGCCGGGAAGCGCTCGTAGAAGCCTTCGGCGCGGAACTGGCGCTTCTGCTCGGTCCAGGAGCCGAGGCGCTTGGTCCAGCGCTCCAGGCGGCCGTTCTCCGGGGTCGCGTCCTGGGGCGCCAGGTCCGCACACACCCGGATCAGCGCTTTCAGGGTCACCGAGGTGGTGATCATGTAGGAGTTGTGGCCCCAGGCCTCGCCCCAGACACTCTCGGAGGCCTTGAGGAAGTCGCGCACGATGCGGTAGAAGCGGTCCACTTCCTTCTGGTCGGCGCCGCGGCGCTCGATGGCCTTCCAGTCGGCGCTGATCCAGCGGTTGAGCTCGTTGAACAGCTCCGCCTGCAGGATCCACTTCTGGCGCTGGGCGCGGCCGCCCAGGCGGTTGATGCGGTAGCGCAGCGGGCTGTCGCCCTCGGAATAGAGCTTCTCCACCACGTGGGCCGCGAACTTCTTCTCCGGCGCCGCCCATGACACCCTTTCGTACAGGTCAATCAGGTGGCTCTTGTTGATGCGGGTCGGCGTGGAGTTGATGATGACGAACATCTCCGTGGCGAAGTCCTCGCTCTTGCCGTCGAAGATCACGCAAGGGACGCTGATGGTGCGGGCCTCGCCCGGCCGGTCCTTGCGGTAGAAGTTCAGCGCGGCCAGCCGGTGCTGGCCGTCGATGATGAGGTACTTGCCTTTGGGCTCCTGCAGATGGCCCACGTTCTCGAAGCCCTGCATGGGCTCGAAGTCCAGGCGTTCGTTGGTGAACAGGAGCACCGTGCCGGGGATGGGCGGCTGGCTCGCCGCGGTCTCGTAGAAGTTCTTGAGGGCCGCCACCTTGGCCCGGCCCAGCTGGCGCTGGAAGGCCTTGTCGGAATGCTCGATGTGGCCGATGAACTCGGCGATCTCGTCGCTTTCCGTGGGTTTCTCCGGGGCGATCTGCTCCCCCTCCCCATAGAAGCGGCTGATGAAGCGGACCTTGGCCAGCAGGTCCTCCACGGGGTAGGCCGCGAAATAGAACACGCCGTCTTTTTGTCTTACTTGAGTGGCGAGCATGGACGTTCCTTTCTTCTGAAGGCCGACCATGATAAAGGGCGCGGCAGGCTTTGCCCACCGCGCCGTGGCAAATGCCGGTGGAATCAGCCGCTTACCGCAGCCAAGCGCTCGCGTTGGGCGTGGAGTTGCTGGAGGGCTGCGCGCATCTCAGCGGCCCGCGTCCGTTCTTTGGCCACCACCTCCGCCGGCGCGCCGTTCACGAAGGAATCGGTGGTCAATTTTTGCTCACTGCGGGCCAGGTTGGCCTGGGTCTTCTCGATCTCCCGGTCCAGACGCTGGCGTTCTGCCTTGAGGTCGATGAGCCCGGCCATGGGGATGAGCAGGCGCGCCTTGTCGAGCACCGCCGCGGAGGAGGGGGGAGGTTGAACTCCCGGGGCCAGCACCTGTACCGTTTCCAGCCGGGCCAGGAACTTGAGGTAGGGTTCGGTGGCGGCGAGCGGGATGCTGTGGCCGGGGTCGAGCTCGATGAGCAGGGGCACCGCCCGGGAGGGGGCGACGCCCATCTGGCTCCTGATGCTGCGGATCTGCAGCACGGCGGCGCAGAGCCATTCGATGTCGGAGTTGCGACTGCGGTCCGGCTGCACCAGGTCTTTCGATGCCGGGTAGGCCTGGCGCGAGACGCTCTCGCCCTGCAGGGCGAGCTTAGGCGCCACCTGCTGCCACAGCTCTTCCGTGATGAAGGGCGTGATGGGATGCAGGGTCCGCAGCAGTTGCTCCAGCACGTAGAGCAGGGTATGGCGGGTGGAGTCGGCCACGGCCTGATCCCCGCCGTTCAGGGCAGGCTTCGAGAGTTCCACGAACCAGTCGCAGAAGTCGTTCCAGGTGAACTCGTAGAGGGCCTGGGCCGCGAGGTCGAAGCGGTAGTCCCTGTAATGTCTCTCGAGTTCGTCGCATAGGTCGAAGAACTTGGAGACGATCCAGTGCTCCGCCGGGGTCTTGAGCGTCGGCAGCGCTGTCGCCGGCTTGAAGCCCTCGCAGTTCATGAGCACGTAGCGGGTGGCGTTCCACAGCTTGTTGCAGAAGTTGCGGTAGCCCTCGCAGCGCTTCAGGTCGAAGTTGATGGTGCGGCTGTAGGTGGCCAGCGCCGCGAAGGTGAAGCGCAGGGCATCGGCGCCTACGGCCGGGATGCCCTCCGGGTAGTCGCGGCGCACCCGCTTCTCCACCTTCTCTCGCACCTGCGGGATGAGCAGGGAGGCGGTGGACTTCTTCACCAGCTCCTCGAGCCCGATGCCGTCGATGAGGTCCAGGGGGTCGATGGTGTTGCCCTTGGACTTGGACATCTTCTGGCCTTCGGCGTCGCGCACGATGGCGTTGATGTACACCTCGCGGAAGGGCACTTCGCCCGTGAAGTACTCGGTGGCCATGACCATGCGCGCCACCCAGAAGAAGATGATGTCGAAGCCGGTGATCAGCACCGAGGAGGGCAGGAAGGCCTTGAAGTCCTGCCACTCTTTGGCCCGCGCGGGGGTATCGCCGGGCCAGCCCAGGGTCGAGAAGGGCCAGAGCGCGGAGCTGAACCAGGTGTCCAGCACGTCCGCATCCTGGCGCAGCTTGCCGACGGGCCGGGTCTTGCCGTGCTTGACCGCGTCCGCCTCGTCCTCGCCCACGAAGATGTTGCCGGCCTCGTCGTACCAGGCGGGGATCTGGTGGCCCCACCAGAGCTGGCGGCTCACGCACCAGTCCTGGATGTTCTCCAGCCACTGGACGTAGGTGGTGCTCCAGTTCTCCGGCACGAATTTGATCTTGCCGCCGCGCACCGCGTCCAGGGCGGGGCTGGTGATGGCCTTACGGCCCTTGGCGCTGGTCAGGTCCAGGAACCACTGGTCCGTGAGCATGGGCTCGATCACCGCGTCGGAACGCTGGCTGATGGGCACCATGAGCTTGTGTTTCTTGGTCTCGACCAGCAGCCCCTGGGCTTCCAGGTCCGCGATCACTTGCTTGCGTGCGGCGAAGCGGTCCAGGCCCCGGTAGGCGGCCGGCGCGTTGTCGTTTACCTTGGCGTCCAGGGTGAAGATGTTGATGGAAGGCAGCTTGTGACGCTGGGCCAGGGCCTGGTCGTTGAAGTCGTGGGCCGGTGTGCTCTTCACCGCGCCGGTGCCGAAGTCCTTGTCCACGTAGTCGTCGGCGACCACCGGGATGGTGCGGTCGCTGAGGGGCAGCTTGAGCTGCTTACCCACGAGGGCCCGGTAGCGCTCGTCCTCGGGGTGCACCGCCACCGCCACGTCACCCAACATGGTCTCGGGCCGGGTGGTAGCCACCACCACGCCCTCGCCGCCGTCCGCGGCGGGGTAGCGGATCTGCCAGAGGCTGCCGTCCCGCTCCTGGTTGTCCACCTCGAGGTCGGAGACCGCGGTCTGCAGCACCGGGTCCCAGTGCACCAGGCGTTTGCCCCGGTAGAGCAGTCCGTCCCGGTACCACTGCACGAACACGCGCCTGACCGCGGCCGAGAGCCCGGGGTCCATGGTGAAGCGTTCCCGGGTCCAATCCACCGAGGCCCCCAGGCGGCGCATCTGGCGGGTGATGGTGGAACCGGATTCCTCTTTCCATTCCCACACCCGGTCGACGAACTTCTCGCGGCCCAGGTCATGGCGCGTCTTGCCGGCGGCGGCGAGCTGGTTCTCAACGATCTTCTGGGTGGCGATGCCGGCATGGTCCGTGCCCCCCTGCCAGAGCACGCGCTCCCCGCGCATGCGGTGGTAGCGGGAGAGGGTATCCATGAGCGTTTGCTGGAAGGCGTGCCCCATGTGCAGGGTGCCGGTGACGTTGGGAGGCGGCAGCAGGATGCAGTAGGGCGAGCCGGCGCCTTCGGGCTTGAACCAGCCACGGCTTTCCCAGGTCCCGTACCAGCGGTCCTCTATGCCGCGGGGTTCGAAGGCTTTTTCCATGATTCCAGCAGGATTTCTAGACTAGGGCCGCGTCGCGCGGCCGGAACGGGGATTATAAGGGGCGGGGCGAGGTTTGCGTTCAGTCTTTCTGGCCGTTTTCCTTCAGGGCATCCTCTACTATCCCCGGTATCTCCTCCCGGAGCTTCTCCCACACCTTGTCCACCAGGGCGGTATGGATCTCGGCGGAAGCGTCGCGCAGCAGCCGGTCGGTGAGGGCGGCGATGCGTTCCGTGAGCATCTCCGAGAGCAGTTCCTGGGGGATGGTGACCACCATCGGCTTGGCTGCGGTGACCGCCGGTGCCGGGGTGGTGGCGGGCTCGTCCTCCACGACGTCCGTCAGCAGCGGGATGTCGATGCTGGGCGGGACGCGGCCGGGAGATTTGCGCTCGGGGCTCATAGCTTGTGGGTCTCCAGCGGATAGCCCCGGTCCTTATAGAAGCGGAAGCGTTCCCGCCCCTTCGCCTTGTGGCCCGCGTCGCCGTCCACCACTTCCGCCACCCGCTCGAAGCGGCTGAAGAAGCCCGGCACCTCGTGCCCCAGGTTGATGAGCAGATGGAACCCTTCCGCCGGCTCGGCGCCGTAGCCGATGTGCACTGGCACCTTCGCGTCCTCGCCGGCGAGCGCGTGGGGCAGGAAGCTCCGGTCCCGGAAGGTCCACAGCAGCTCGTCCAGCTCCCGGGCCGCGCCCTCGGACTCCGTGTGCAGGTACACCCGGTGCCCCATGCCGCAGGCCTTCTCCGTCAGGCGGCAGGCGAACAGCGCCCGGCTGCGCGGCGCGTTCTCATCCAAGACATAGAAATCGACCTGGGTCACGCCTGATCCAGCAGGTACTGAACCAGGAGCGGCACCGGCCGGCCCGTGGCGCCTTTCTCGCCACCGCCCTTCCAGGCGGTGCCGGCGATGTCGAGGTGCGCCCAGCTCATGTTTTTGGTGAAGCGCGCCAGGAAGGAGGCGGCGGTGATCGCGCCGCCTTCGCGGCCGGCCACGTTGGCGAAGTCCGCGAAGTTGCTCTTCAGGCCCTCCTGGTATTCGTCGTAGAGGGGCAACTGCCAAGCGCGATCGTCGGCCTTCTCGCCGGCCTGCCGCAGGGACTGCACCAGCCGCTCGTTGTTGCCGAACAGGCCCGACACCACGTTGCCGAGCGCGATCACGCAGGCACCGGTCAGGGTCGCCATGTCCACGATGGTCTCGGGCTTGAAGCGTTCTGCATAGGTGAGCGCGTCGCAGAGGATGAGGCGGCCCTCGGCGTCGGTGTTGAGGATCTCGACCGTCTGGCCCGACAGGGTGGTGACGATGTCACCCGGCCGGCTGGCGTCGCCGCCCGGCATGTTCTCGCAGGTGGGCACGATGCCGACCACGTTCATCTTGAGACCGAGCGCCATCACCGCCTTCAGGGTGCCGAACACGCTCGCGGCGCCGCACATGTCGAACTTCATCTCGTCCATAGCCGCTGCCGGCTTGATGGAGATGCCGCCGGTGTCGAAGGTGATGCCCTTGCCCACCAGCACGCGCGGCTTCTGGCCCTTGGGTCCGCCGTGGTATTCCATGACGATGAGCTTGGGAGCTTGGCGGCTGCCGCGGGCCACCGCCAGCAGGGCGCCCATGCCGAGCTTCTTCATCTGCGCCTGCTCCAGTACCGTCAGCTTGAGCTTGCCGCCCTTGGCGAGACGCTTGGCCTCGTCGGCCAGGTAGCCCGGCGTGCAGACGTTGGGCGGGAGGTTGCCCAGGGTGCGCGCCAGGGACACCCCCGCCGCCACCGCGCTGCCCGTGCGCAGGCCTTCCTCCGCCGGCTTCATCTGGTCGCGCTGGTTACAGAGCAGGTTCAGCCTCTGCAGCGCCGCCTTGTTCTTGTCCTTGTTCACGCCCTTGCACTGGTCGAAGCGGTAGCAGACTTCTTCCGCGGCTTCCACCGCATGGCGTGTCAGCCAGTAGGCGTCCGCGTCCTTGAAGCTGAGCAGCGTGAGGGTGCTCACGGCCTCTTTCACGCCGGCGTCGTTCAGGGCCTTCGTCACCCGCTGCATCGCCCGGCGATAGCTGCGCAGGCTGAGGTCCTTCTCGGGGCCTAAGCCCACCAGCAGCACCCGCTCGGCTGCGAGCTTGGGTACGTCGAAGAGCAGCAGTGTCTGGCCGGTGCGCCCCTCGATGGCGCCGCTCTTGACGAGCTTGGAGAGGTAACCGTGGCTCGCCTGATCCAGTGCCTGGGTCGCGGCCGGCAGCTTGCCGCCCTCGAACAAACCTGCGATCAGGCAGGGTGTGGCGACGGTCTCGGCGGCGGCGCTCTTCAGCGAGAATTGCATGCAGGTCTCCTAAGCGGAGTATTTCGGTATCCCGCGTCGGCTGGCGTATCATGCGGGCTGTCCGGCATTCTAACCCATCGTCGCGTCGGTACCGAAGCCAAGGCCTATCCGTGATACGCATCGTGGATCGCTATCTCGCCAAGGAGGCGGCCCTGACCGTGGCCGGCGTCACCGGCGTGCTCATGCTCATCCTCCTCAGCAACCGCTTCGCGGTGTTGCTGGGCGATGCCGCCGCCGGACGCCTGCCCCGCGACACCGTGTTCACGCTGCTCGGGCTCGCCTCCATCAACTACTTCATCGTGGTACTGCCGGTATCCCTGTTCCTGGCGGTGATGCTGGCGCTCGGCCGGCTCTACCGGGACAGCGAGATGACCACCCTCATGGCCTGCGGCGTGGGTCCGGTGCAGATCTACCGGCCGCTGCTCGCAATCGCCGCCCTGATCGCAGTTGGGCTCGCGGTCCTGTCGCTGCAGGTGGCCCCCTGGGCGCAGCGCATGACGCGCGTGATCAACACCGCCGCCCAGCACAACGCGCAGGTGGGGAGTTTCGAGTCCGGCAGCTTCAAGGTGGACGAGGAGGGGCGTGGCGCGCTCTACGCCCAGAAGGTGAGCCCCGACGGTGCCACGCTGCAGGACGTGTTCATCCAGGCCCCGAGCGACGACCGCATGGCCGTGATCACCGCCGCCACCGGCCAACGCCAGGGCACCGAGCTCGACCCGGGCGGCGGCATGCTGATCCTCAAGGACGGCTGGCGCTACGAAGGCATCCCCGGCCACGCGGACTACCGCGTCGTGCGCTTCCAGGTGCACGGCATCGTGATCCAGCCGGCGCGGGCGCTCTCGGGCACCGACTACTTCGACGAATATCCCACGCCTGAACTGATGGCGGTCCCCGACCTCAAGGCGGTCTCCGAGATGCAGTGGCGCTTGTCGGTGCCGCTGTCGGCCATCGTGCTGGTGCTGCTGGCGGTGCCTCTGGCGCGCACCTCGCCGCGGCAAGGACGTTACGGCAAGCTCGTGGCCGCGATCCTGGTGTACGTCATCTACTACAACCTGGGCGTGCTGGCCCGGGCCTGGTTGGAGAAGGGCAGCGCCCCGCCCCAGGTGGGCATCTGGTGGGTGGACGTGTTGTTCGTGGTCGTGGTGCTGGCGATGCTGGTGCAGCAGTACGGGTTCGAAGCGCTGTTCGGCGCGGATAAGGCCAGGCACGCATGAAGCGGATGGACCTCTACCTCGCCCGCGCCGTGGTGGTGAACGTGCTGCTGGTGCTGTTCGTGCTCACCATGCTCGCGGCCATCATCAACTTCGTGAGCGAGATACACGTCACCTACACCCACGAGCACTACAGCCTGTGGGATGCCGCGCTCTACACCATCATGGAGATGCCGCAGGGCATGTACGACATGTTCACGGTGGCAGTGCTGCTCGGCGCGCTCTTGGGACTGGGCGAGCTCGCTTCCCACAACGAGCTCACGGTGTTCCGGGCCGCCGGTGTCTCCGCCGCGCGTCTCGGGATCGCGGCGCTCTGCGGCGGCTTGGTGCTGGCGGTGACCTGTGTGGTCATCGGCGAGTTCGTGGCGCCCGTGGCGGAGCAGCGGGCCGAGGACCGGCGCGCGGAGCTGGTGGAATCCCGGGTCAATCCCTTGGGCGCCGGCGGCGTGTGGGCCAAGGACCAGGGCGATTACGTCAACGTCCACGCCGTCGGTGCCAAGAACGTCCTGCACGGCGTCTATATATATGATGTGGACTCGCAGCGGCAGCTGACCAGCGCCACTTTCGCCGGCGCCGGTAGTTTCACTGGCGATGGCGGGGCGACTCTCGCCAATGTCCACGGCACTTCGTTCAAACCTGACGCCCAGGGTGCGAGCGTGTTCAACCGCCCCAAGCTCCCCTGGAAGACGCTGCTCAGCCCCGAACTCATCACGCTCTTCGCCGTGGACACCGATAGCCTCTCGGCCCGTGGCCTCTATCACTACATCGATTACATGCGCGCCAACCACTTGGACGACCGGCGCTATGTGGCGGCGTTCTGGGCGCGGGTGGCGAAGCCCGTGGCGCTGCTCGCCATGCTGCTGCTCGCCATGCCCTTCGTGTTCGGTCCGCTGCGTTCCTCCAGCACCGGCCAGCGCATGCTCATCGGCATGCTGCTCGGCATCGGCTTCTACGTGTTCAACGGCATCTTCATGCAGGCGGGGATCGTCTTCGGTCTCAACCCCTTCCTGTGCGCCTGGCTGCCGACGCTCCTGCTGGCAGCGACGGGTATCGTCGCGGTCCGCAGGGTGAAGTGACCCGATCCGGTATCGATCAAGCTTGGGGGTTGGAGATGGCCGAGAAGGATGCGGTCATACGCAGTTCCGTGCCCGACAGCCGGTCGTGCCAGGTCTTCTTCTCTCTATCGAACAGCGACCACCAGAACCCCAGGCCGAGGCAGGCCCAGGACAGGATCGCGGCCAGGTAGCGGATCAGGGTCTGCCGGAAGCCGACCCGACCCCCGTCGCGGCTGCCGACGAGCTTCACCCGCCAGGCCAGCATCCCCAGGGTCTGCCCGTCCCGGAGCCAGAAGCCCGCGAAGAAGCCGTAGCCGATGGCCAGCAGGTAGAGCTGGTACAGGAACTCGGCGAGGGGATGCTCCGGCGTGATGGCGCCGTGGCTCAAGGGCATCACCAGGGCGGTGCCGATGAACCATAGAGCCAGCACGATGAGGCTGTCGTAGCAGGCGGCCGCGAGCCGCCGCCACAGGGAGACAGGTTTCGGGACGCGGTCGTCGCGGCTCATGACCGGGGAAGGTTGCAAGATGGCGCTCCCTACCGGATTCGAACCGGTGTTTAAGCCTTGAGAGGGCTCCGTCCTAGGCCTCTAGACGAAGGGAGCGAGGGACTGCAAGGGGGTGGTATTATACGGACGCGCCGGATTTGCTCAAGTTCGGCGTCAGACGACCCTCCGGGAACCCATAAAACGTGAGCTCACAGGAACCGGCCGTTATCCGACCCTTCATCCTCCCCCGTGCACAACACGGCATCTCGCGGGCCAACATCTCCGAAAACGCCCTGAAAGTCCTCTACCGGCTGACGAACGCCGGCTACGAGGCCTATCTCGTGGGCGGCAGCGTACGCGACCTCCTTCTGGGCCGGGAGCCCAAGGACTTCGACGTGGCCACCAACGCCCACCCGGAGCAGGTGGAGGAGCTGTTCCGCAACTGCCGCCTCATCGGCCGCCGCTTCCGCCTGGCGCACGTGCGTTTCGGGGACGAGATCATCGAGGTGGCCACCTTCCGCGCCAACGGCGCCCCCGATACCTCCGAGGAGGCCGCGCTCGCCCACGGCGAGACCGGCCGCATCCTGCGCGACAACCTCTACGGCACCGTGGACCAGGATGCTGTGCGCCGCGACTTCAGGCTTAACGCCCTGTACTACGACATCCGTGACTTCTCGGTGCATGATTTCGTGGGGGGTCTGCAGGACCTGCGCGAAGGCGTGGTGCGCCTGATCGGCGACCCGGAGATGCGCTACCGGGAGGATCCGGTGCGCATGTTGCGGGCGGTGCGCTTCGCCGTGAAGCTCGGATTCAAGATCCACCCCGCCAGCGAGGCGCCCATCGCGGGCCTGGCGCCCCTGCTGAACGACATCCCTCCGGCGCGCATGTTCGAGGAGATCCTGAAGCTCTTCCTCTACGGCTTCGGTGAACAGGCCTTCGTAGCCTTGCGCCACCACGGCCTCTTCGGCCAGCTCTTCCCGCGCACCGAGGCGGCGCTCGCCGCCCAGCCGGAAGGCCCGGCTCATGGCTTCATCGCCAAGGCCCTGGCCAGCACCGACAGCCGCGTGCAACAGGACCTGCCGGTCACTCCCGCGTTCCTGTTCGCCGCGCTGCTCTGGGAGCCGGTGCGTCGGGCGGCGGCCGAGCTCGAAGCCCAGGGCAGCCATCCCAGCGATGCGCTGCGCCGTGCTTCGGGCGAGATCGTCTCCGAGCAGGTCCAGCGCGTGGCGCTGCCGCGCCGCTTCTCCACGCCCATGACGGAGATCTTTCAGCTGCAACCGCGCTTCGCCCAGCGCAACGGCAAGCGCCCGCAGCGGTTCTTGACACATCCGCGCTTCCGCGCCGCCTACGACTTCCTGGTGCTGCGCGCCGAGGCGGGGGAAACGGACATGGAACTGGCGCAATGGTGGACAGAACTGCAGGCGGGCAACCCCGTGGCGCCGCCGCCCAGCAGCGCCGCCGAACCCGGCAAGCGTCGTCGCCGGCGGCGGCGCGGCGGACGCGGTTCCGGCGCGGGGCAGGAGCCCACCTGAAGTGCTGGTCACGGCCTACGTGGGAATCGGATCCAACCTGGACGGTCCCGCGGCCCACGTCACCCGCGCCTTCGACGACCTCTCCCGTCTGCCTGACACGCGCGTCATCGCCCGTTCACCTCTATATATGAGCCCGCCCATGGGCCCCCAGGGGCAGCCGGATTTCATCAACGCCGTGGCAGCGCTGGAGACCGGGCTCGGAGCGCGGGTGCTGATGCAGGCCCTGCTCGGCATCGAGTCGCGGCACGGCCGGCACCGGGACGGCACGCGTTGGGGGCCGCGCAGCCTGGACCTCGATCTGCTGCTGTACGGCGACACAGTGTCGGATGCGCCGGAGCTCGTGCTGCCCCATCCCGGCATCCACGAGCGTGCCTTCGTCCTGTATCCTCTGGCGGACATCGCCCCCGGGCTCGTCATACCGGGCTCGGGCACCGTGGAGGAACTGCGCGCACGGCGTCCGGATGCGCGGGTCGTGCGTCTTGAGGGTGGAGGCCCATGAGCGATTCCCGCTACCTCGTGGTGGAAGGCCCCATCGGTGTCGGCAAGACCAGCCTCGCCATGCGCCTCGCCGAGACCTTCGGCGCCGAACTCATGCTGGAGCGCGCAGAGGAGAATCCGTTCCTGGAGCGTTTCTACCGGGACCCGAAGAACGCCGCCCTGCCGACCCAGCTCTCGTTCCTGTTCCAGCGTGCCCGCCAGCTGCAGCAGCTGCGCCAAGGCGACATCTTTCAGCCCATGCGCGTCGCCGACTTCCTGCTGGAGAAAGATCGGCTGTTCGCCCGCCTCAACCTGGACGACGAGGAGCTCAAGCTCTACGAGCAGGTGTACCAGCACCTGACCCTGGACGCGCCCCGGCCGGACCTGGTGATCTACCTGCAGGCGCCGGTGGAGGTGCTGTCACGCCGCATCCTGAGCCGCGGCATCGGCTACGAGCGGCTGATCCAGGAGGAATACCTGGCGCGCATCACGGAAGCCTATTCCAGTTTCTTCTACCACTACGACTCCTCACCGCTACTCATCGTCAATGCCGCCGACATCAATCCGGTGGAGAACGAGGGGGATTACGCCTTACTGGTGCGGGAGATAGGCCGTGTCCGCAGCGGCCGCCATTACTTCAATCCCACGCCGACGTCGGTACGGTAGACTATTGGTCCCGTTCGATCAGGCGGTCTCGATGTACACCCAGCCCGTTAACACCAACGACGCGAAACCGGTCACGCTCACGACGCTCGCCAAGATGAAGGCCGAGGGTGTGAAGATCGCGAGCCTCACCGCTTACGACGCGAGCTTCGCCGCGGTGCTGGACGGGGCTGGCGTGGATTTCATACTGGTGGGCGATTCGCTTGGCAACGTCATCCAGGGCCATGCCACCACCGTGCCTGTCACCCTCGACGACATCGTCTACCACACCCGGAACGTGGCGCGCGGCCTGAAGCGCGCCTTCCTCATGGCCGACATGCCGTTCCTGACTTACCCGACGCCGGGCACTGCGCTCGATAACGCCGGGCGCCTGATGCAAGAGGGCGGGGCCAAGATGGTGAAACTCGAGGGCAGCGGCACTCAGGCGGACATCGTGCGTTACCTCACGGACAACGGCGTGCCGGTCTGCGCGCACCTGGGGCTGCGTCCCCAGTTCGTGCACAAGCTGGGTGGCTACCCGCTGCAGGGCAAGGATCCGGCAGCCGCCGAGGCCATGCTCAAGGATGCCCAGGACCTGGAACAGGCGGGTGCCGACATGATCCTGCTGGAGAAGGTGCCGACGGCGCTGGCCGCCAGGATCACCGCCAAGGTGAAGGTGCCGGTGATCGGCATCGGCGCGGGGCCGCAGGTGGACGGCCAGATCCTGGTGCTCTACGACATGTTGGGCATCACCCCGGGCAAGCCCGCCAAGTTCGTGCGCAACTTCATGACCGGCCTGGACAGCGCCGCCAAGGGCGTGGCGGCCTACGTGCAGGCAGTGCGCGACGGCAGCTATCCCGCTCCCGAACACAGCTTCGACTGATGATTACCGAGCACACCGTCGCCGGGCTCCGCTCGCGCGTGCAACGCTGGCGCAACGTGCGTCAACGCGTCGCCCTGGTGCCCACCATGGGCAACCTGCACGCCGGGCATCTCGCCCTGGTGAAGCGCGCCAGCCAGCTGGCGGACCGGGTGGTGGTGAGCATCTTCGTGAACCCTCTGCAGTTCGGACCGAAGGAAGACTTCGGCGCCTATCCGCGCACGCCGGACGCGGACCGCCTGCAGCTCGCCGTCGGCGGCGCCGACCTGCTCTTCATGCCCGAGGTGGACGAGGTGTACCCGGGTGGCGTCGAGGACGTCACCCGCGTGGAAGTGCCGGTGCTGTCCGGCATCCTGGACGGCGCCTCGCGCCCCGGGCACTTCACCGGTGTCGCCACGGTGGTGTCCAAGCTCTTCAACATGGTGCAGCCGGATGTGGCGCTCTTCGGCGAGAAGGACTATCAGCAGCTGCTCGTCATCCGCCGCCTGGTCGCGGACCTGTGCATGCCCATCGAGATCGTCGGCTATCCGACGGTGCGTGAAGTGGACGGCCTCGCCCTGAGCTCCCGCAACCAGTACCTGAGCAGGCAGGAGCGTGCCCAGGCGCCGGTGCTGCAGCGCGTGCTGCGCGAGGTGGTACTGGCGCTGCGTGACGGCGACCAGGATTTCGCCGCCCTCCAGCAGCGGGGCGTGGAACGCCTGGAGGGGGAGGGTTTCCTCCCGGATTACGTGGAGGTGCGCCATGCCGACACCCTGGCGGTGCCGGCGGCGACCGATACCCGCCTCGTGGTGCTGGGCGCGGCCCGGCTCGGCAAGGCGCGGCTCATCGACAACATCCCCCTGGACCTAAGCCTGCCCGACGCCCAGACGGTCATCTTGAGCCGTCTCGAGAGCGTCGAGTAAAATAAGCCTTCCGCGCTCACCCCATCTCCCGGACATTCCCATGCAGGTCACCTTGCTCAAGGCCAAACTCCACCGTGCCCGCGTCACCCACGCGGAGCTGGATTACGAGGGCTCCTGCGCCATCGACGGGCGGCTGCTGGATGCCGCCGGCATGCACGACTACGAGCAGATCCAGATCTACAACGTCACCAACGGCGAACGCTTCACCACCTACGCCATGCGCGCGGAGGCGGGCTCCGGCATCATCTCCATCAACGGCGCCGCCGCCCACCGCGCCAAGCCCGGCGACATCATCATCATCTGCGCCTACTGCCAGATGACTTCCGCCGAGGCGGCGAGCCACAAGCCCCGGCTCATCTACCTGGACGAGCACAACAAGGTCACGCGGACCTCTAACGCGATACCGGTCCAAGCAGCTTAAGTCTTCTTTCTTATCTCGCTTTACGTGACTCCGGTGACAAACAGCGTCGCTCCGGGTTAACGTAAGGGATGACTTCCATCACCCAATCCCCGGCCTGGAAGGCGCTGGTCGCGCACCAGGCTCAGCTGGAGCATGCCTCGTTCCGGGACGTGCTGGCGGACGATACCCGCCGCGTCGAGGCTTTCTCCCTCGACCTCGAGGACCTGCACGCGGATTACTCCCGCAACCTCGCCACCCCCGAGACCCTGCGCCTGCTGCTGCGCTTGGCCGAGGAGGCGAAGCTACCGGACTCGCGCCGGCAGCTCTTCGAAGGCGCTCCGGTGAACAACACCGAAGGTCGTGCTGCCCTGCACACCCTGCTGCGCACGCCGCCCGGCGAGGTGCCCGCGGGCCTCGCTCCACAGGCCGCCGAGGTAGCCGAGACCTTCGCCCGCATGCGTGCCTTCACCGAGCAGGTCCACGCGAGCAAGCGCTATACCGACGTGGTGAACATCGGCATCGGCGGCTCCCACCTGGGTCCTGAGCTCGTGGTGGAGGCGCTCGCGCCGCTCGCCGGCCCGAAGCTGCGCGGTCACTTCGTCTCCAATGTGGATCCCATGCACGTCGCACGGGTGCTTAAGCCCCTCGACCCCGCCAAGACCCTGGTGATCGTCACGTCGAAGACCTTCACCACCCAGGAGACCCTCGCCAACGCCCACGCGGCACGCGCCTGGTTCGCCAAATCCCTGGGCGAGGCCGCGGTGGCCGAGCATTTCGCCGCCGTGTCCGCGGCGCCGGACAAGGCCGCGGAGTTCGGCATCCCGGGCGAGCGGGTATTCGGTTTCTGGGATTGGGTGGGCGGACGCTATTCCCTCTGGTCCGCGGTGGGCCTGTCCATCGCCCTCTGCCACGGTTACCCCGTGTTCGAGTCGCTGTTGCAGGGTGCCGCGCGCATGGACCGGCATTTCCGCGATGCTCCCCTGGAACGCAACCTGCCGGTGCTCCTGGCCCTGCTCGGGGTGTGGTACGGGAACTTCTGGGAAGCTTCCACCCGCGCCGTGATCCCGTATCGCCAGGACCTGCGCCTGCTCGTGCCCTATCTCCAGCAGCTGGAGATGGAGAGCGCCGGCAAGCGCGTGCGCCGCGACGGCACTCCAGTGGATTACGGCACCGCCCCCGTTATCTGGGGCGACGTGGGCACCAACGGCCAGCATGCATTCTTCCAGCTGCTGCACCAGGGCACGGAGTTCGTGCCCGTGGATTTCATCGCCGTGCTGGAGGAATCCAGCGGCAACCGGCGCCAGCAGGACATGCTGCTCGCCAACTGCTATGCCCAGGCCGAGGCCCTGTGGCATGGCCGCAGCCTCGAACGGGCGGAGCGGGAGAGCGGTGCCGTCCTCGCACCCCACAAGACCTTCCCCGGCGCCCGGCCCAGCAACCTCATCACCCTGAAGCGCCTGGATGCCGGGAGCCTGGGGATGCTGCTCGCGCTCTACGAGCATCGCACCTTCGTGCAGGCCTGCATCTGGGACATCAACCCCTTCGACCAGATGGGCGTGGAGCTCGGCAAGCAGGTGGCACAGGGTGTGCTGCGGGCCTTGGGATCGGGCGATGCCGCCAAGCTCAAGGATCCGGCGACCCGCGCCGCCGTGAAGCGCTCGCATCCGTGAACGACGCCGTCGGCCAGTTCCGGCAGAGCGGTTATACCGTGCTGCGGCACGTGGTGAGCCCCCAGAGCGCCCAGCTCATGACCACCTACGCGCTGCTGCAGCAGCAGGCCCCCGGGTATTACCAGGCGGAAGACGTGTTCCGCGCCGCCATGGGCCATTACGCCGACGCCATGAGCGAGACCCTGCTGCTGGAGCTCCAACCGCTGATGGAGCAGGCTACGGGACTCAAGCTCCTGCCGTGCTACTCCTACCTGCGCATCTACGGGCCCGGCGCGGTGCTGCCCAAGCACCTCGACCGCCCCTCCTGCGAGGTGAGCGCTTCCCTGGCGCTGGGCTTCCGTGCGCCGTCCCTCTGGCCCTTGTGCGTGCATGCCGACGGCCAGGACAAGGCTCTCGGCCTCGCGCCCGGCGACATGCTGATCTACCGTGGCGCCGATGTGCCCCATTGGCGCGACACCTTCAACGGCGAATGGTGCGTGCAGACCTTCCTGCATTACGTGGGCGCCGACGGTGCCTACACCGACTTCAAGTTCGACGGCCGGGAGCGCATCGGCCCCTTCGACAAGGCCACCATGCAGCGCCGCTTCCAGCGGGAGGCGAGCTACGGCCGCGACGACGCCATGGTCGCGCCGTCGCCCGATGCACCCTGCCCCTGCGGCAGCGGGAAGCTATTCAAGGACTGTCACGCCAAGAAGGCCTGAGCTGGGGGAAGGAGACGGGCTTTCTCCTGGCGCGTGCAAGCTTGTCGGCGGATGGCCTGACACACGTTTGTCACAATCCTTCGGTTAGAGTCGGCGCTTCATTACCGGGAGCGCAAATAAGAATGATTACCACCAACCTGTTCCTCAACGAGACGGAGCCGAAGCAGTTCAAGGCGGGCGAGAAGATCTTCGCCGAGGGCGATGCCGGCGATTACATGTACGGCGTGATCCAGGGCGAGGTGGAGATCCGCAAGCACGGCAAGGTGGTGGACACGGTGGGCCCGGGCGGCATCTTCGGTGAGATGGCGCTCATCGATCACACCGCCCGCAGCGCCACCGCCGTGGCCAAGAGCGACTGCCAGGCGGCCCAGATCAACGAGAAGCGTTTCTATTTCTTGGTGCAGCAGACCCCGAACTTCGCACTGCATCTATTGCGGGTGCTTACGGAGAGGCTCCGCCACCAGAGCCACGCCTGATAAAACCTGCTGCGCTCGGCAGGGCGTTGTTACGCTTCGGACTCGCAGTCGGTCACGTACATCAAGAGTACGCTCCCTCCTGCTCGCCTCGCGCGCCTAGCCCTGCCTTCGCTCGCGACGGTTTTATCGGGTAATCCAAGCGGTGGTGTTACTGATGCTGAGCTAGCGCCCAGGCAACATGCTCTCTGACGAGCGCGGAGGGGTGTGATTCCCGGCTCTTGAGCGCGGCCACCACCTCTTGCGAAGCGGGGGCGTTGCCGAGCCCCACGGCCAGGTTGCGCAGCCAGCACTCGTAGCCCACCCGCCGCAGGGCGCTGCCCTCCGTACGTTTCAGGAACTCCTCCTCGCTCCAGGCGAAGAGTTCCGCGAGCTTCGGCCCATCGAGCCCGTGCCGGGGCTTGAAATCCTCTTCAGCCGCCACGCCGGCGAACTTGTTCCAGGGACAGAAGAGCTGGCAGTCGTCGCAGCCGAACACCCGGTTGCCCATGGGCTTGCGGAATTCTTCCGGGATCGATCCTTTGAACTCGATGGTGAGGTAGGCGATGCAGCGGCGCGCATCGAGCTCATAGGGCGCCACGATGGCGGCGGTGGGGCAGACATCCATGCAGGCACGGCAACTGCCGCAGTGATCCGATGCCGGTGCATCCACGGGCAGGGGCAGGTCGGTGAAGAGTTCTCCCAGGAAGAACCAGGAGCCCGCGTCCTTGTTGATGAGGTTGGTGTGTTTGCCCACCCAGCCCAAGCCCGCATCTCGCGCCAGGGGCTTCTCCAGCACCGGGGCGCTGTCGGTGAAGGCGCGGTAACCGAAGGGCCCGGTCTCTTCCTGTATGCGGTCGGCGAGTTTCTGCAGCTTGCCGCGCAGCACCTTGTGGTAGTCGCGGCCCAGGGCGTAACGGGCGATGTAGGCGCGCTCAGGCTCCTCCAGCAGCCCCTGCACCTTGAGGGCATCCCCGGGCCAGTAATCCATGCGCACCGAGATCACCCGCAGCGTGCCGGGCACCAATTCATTCGGCCGGCTGCGGCGCGTGCCGTGGCGCTGCATGTAGTCCATCTCCCCATGGCGCCCGGCCGCAAGCCACTGCAGCAGACGCCGTTCGTCTTCGGGCAGTTCCACCCCGGCGATGCCCAGCTGCTGGAAGCCGAGTTCCCGGCCCCAGGCCTTGATGCGGCTGGCGAGCGCGGTGAAATCCGGTGTGGTGGGGGGCTGCATAAGGCTATATATAATGCCCGCATGCCCGCACTGCCTGAAGCACTTTTCACCTCTGCCCAGGTCCGGGAGCTGGACCGTGTGGCCATCGAGAAGGCCCGCATCCCGGCTCCGGAACTCATGCAGCGCGCCGGGCACGGCGCGTGGCGCATCCTGGCGAACCAATGGCCCGGTGTCGGACGCATCCTGGTGCTCTGCGGCGCCGGCAACAACGCCGGCGACGGCTACGTGCTCGCGGCCGAGGCCCAGGTGCAGGGCCGCGAGGTCACACTGCTGACGCTCGGCGATCCTGCCAGGCTTCCGGCGGCCGCGGCCGAGATGCGCGGACGCTTCCTGAAGGCCGGCGGTACCGAGACGAAGTTCGATGGCAAGCTGCCGCCGGCGGACCTGATCGTGGATGCGCTCCTGGGCACGGGTCTCGACCGTCTCCTGCAGGGCGACTGGTTGCGGGCGGTGGAGGCGGTCAACGCCGCGGGTCTCCCCGTGCTTTCCCTCGATATCCCCGCCGGACTCAACGCCGACACCGGTACGGAGATGGCGGGTGCGGTGCGCGCCGACGTCACGGTGACCTTCATCGGGCTCAAGACGGGCCTGTTCACCGGCGCGGGTCCCGAATGCTGCGGGTTGTTGCGCTTCGATGACCTCGGGGTACCCGCTTCCGTCTATGCCGGTACCCCGCCGCGGGCCTTGCGCCTGCGCAGCAGCCGCATGCGGGAACGGCACCTGCCGCCCCGGCGCCGCGATGCCCACAAGGGCGATTTCGGTCACGTCCTGGTGGTGGGCGGTGATCAGGGCATGGGCGGTGCGGCGCGTCTCTGCGCCGAAGCCGCGTTGCGCACGGGGGCGGGGCTGGTGAGCATCGCCACCCGCCGTGGACACGTGGAAGCGCTGCTGGCCGGCCTGCCGGAAGCCATGTCGCGCGCGGTGGAGAGCGCGGAAGAGCTGGCGCCGCTCCTGGCCCGGGCTAGCGTCGTGGCGGTGGGCCCCGGTCTCGGCCAGGACGCTTGGGGCAAGGCCTTACTGCAGAAGATACTGGCTTCCCCCTTGCCGCTCGTGGTGGATGCGGATGCCCTGAATCTCCTGGCCAAGTCCCCCGCGAAGCGCGGCAACTGGATACTGACGCCTCACCCCGGTGAAGCCGCGCGGCTTCTGGATGCCACCAAGGCCCATGTCCAGGGTGACCGGTTCACGGCGGTGGAAGCTCTCGCGCGACGCTTCGACGCCGTCACCGTGCTCAAGGGTTCGGGCAGTCTCATCGCGGTGCTAGGCGAGACGACCTCGGTGTGCACCGCCGGCAACCCCGGCATGGCGGCCCCGGGCATGGGCGATGTGCTCACCGGTGTGATCGCGGCGCTGGTGGCCCAAGGCCTCGCGCTATCCGATGCGGCCCGCATGGGCGTCTACGTCCATGCGTCCGCAGGCGACCTGGCCGCGCGCCAGGGAGAGCGTGGCCTCATAGCCCGGGATCTCATGGAGCCCTTGCGGCGCCTGGTGAACGTCTGATGCGCGTGGCCCTCCTGGACACGGCCGCCACCGAGGTGGCCGGTGCCGCCTTAGGTTCCGTCTTGCCTCAGAGTCTCGTGGTCTATCTGCACGGGGAGCTGGGAGCGGGGAAGACCACCCTGGTGCGAGGGATGTTGAAGGCCCTGGGGCACCCGGGGCGGGTACCCAGCCCCACCTACACACTCGTGGAACCCTACGAGCTTGGGGGCCGGGAGCTGCAGCATCTCGATCTCTACCGCATCGCCGATGCCGAGGAGCTGGAGTTCCTGGGGGTGCGCGAGATGGAGGGTGTGGTCCTCATCGAATGGCCGGAACGCGGTGAGCATTTCTTGCCAGCCCCCGATATGCGCTGCCGCCTGAGCGTGACCCAGCAAGGCAGGGAGCTGGAGATAGAGGGCATCACTGAGCGGGGTAGGGGGGTTTGTCAGGCTTGGGTCAAGGCTCTTCGCGTCAAAACGTAAGGCATGACTCTAAGATAGACTCGTATCTATATAATTCCAATGACAAAATAGTTGAAAAACCATCCAGATGGTGTATAACTTGTAGACACCTTATGGGTCCTTAGGAGGGGTCTTCGCGTGCGTGGACTGAGTGTCTTCCTGGCAGCCACCGGGCTGCTGGCACCGGCCTTCACCCTGGCGGCAGCCCCCGTCCAGTTGAATGCGGCGCGCCTGGACTCTACCGCTGCCCGTACCGAGCTCGTGCTCTCCCTCTCCGCGCCCGCGGAACACAGCCTCTTCACCTTAAGCCATCCCGACCGCATCGTCATCGACGTGGACGGTGCCGCCCTCAAGGCCCTCCTGCCGGCCGGCCAAGGCTTGGTGGACAAGCTGCGCAGCGGCATGCACGACGGCGACCTGCGTCTGGTGCTGGACCTCGCTGCCCACGCCACACCGCGCAGCTTCCTGCGCCAGGGCCCCTTGGGCCCCGAGCTCGTGATCGACCTCTATCCCGCCGGCGTCAGCCCCGATGCGGGCGCCGTCAGCGCCGCACCGGCGGTGGCTGCCGCGGCCCCGGCCGCAGACACCGTGGAGCGCAGCCCCGCGGCCCCCGCCCATAGCCGCGACATCGTGGTGGCGATCGATGCCGGCCACGGCGGCAAGGACCCCGGTGCCCACGGACCCCGTGGCGCCCTGGAGAAGAACGTGACCCTGGCTGTGGCCCGCAAGCTCGCGGAACTCGTGAACCAGCAGCCTGGCATGAAGGCGGTCTTGACCCGCGACAGCGACGTCTACGTGGATCTCAAGGAGCGTTTCGAGAAAGCCCGCCGCGCCAACGCGGATCTCTTCGTCTCCATCCATTGCGATGCTTCCCGGGACCACAGCGCCGACGGCGCCACGGTCTACGTGCTCTCGGAGCACGGTGCGACCACCGAGCACGCCAAGTTCCTGGAGCGCCAGGAGAACGACGCCTACCTCGTGGGTGGCGTGGACCTCTCGGGCTTGCCGCCGCTGGTGAAGTCCGTGGTGGTGGACATGTCCCAGTCCGCGGTCATGGGCATGAGCTTCGACGTCGGGGCGAGCGTGGCCCGGCAGCTCGCGGCCATCGGCGCTATGCACCGTAACAGCGTGCAGCAGGCGGGGTTCCTGGTGCTGAAGTCGCCGGATGTGCCCTCCATGCTCATCGAGACCAACTACATCACCAACCCGCGCACCGCCAAGCTGCTGCAATCCTCCGGCTATCAGCAGCAGTTGGCCAAGGCCATATTCACCGGCGTGGCCGGTTACTTCGACCGCTATCCGCCTCCCGGCACCGCCCTCGCCATGCTCAAGCTGCGTGACGGCCAGTCTTCCGATACCGCCGCCATGGGCTATGCGGATAACTCCATCCGCAAGTGAGACGCGCAGGATTTTCCCCGCACCGACCGCTTGAATAGGCCGGTCCAGAGCCCAATCTCCCATGTTGTAAGCTAGGCT
>DASSIS010000036.1:0-19953 GCA_035691665.1 Gammaproteobacteria bacterium
GCGGGTGGCAACACCTTCGACATCAACAGCAGCACCGCCATGGCCTTGAACGGCGGGGCGGGTAACGACGATTACGTGTTTGCGAACGGCGTGGTCCTGACGGGCTCGATCGACGGGCTGGGCGGGGTGAACACGCTGGACCTCAGCGGCTACCTGACGGCCATCGACGCGACGCTGACCGCCCAGGGCGGCAGTGTCGGCTACAACGGCAACACCACGGGGTCGCCGACGGACCCGATCACGGGGACGTTCAGCAACATCACCAACCTCAAGGGCGCGGCGACGGGCACGTTGACGGGCGAGAACGGGGCGGCGACCTGGGACCTGAGCGCCAAGACCTACACCGTGGGCGCCGACGCGCTGACGTTCAGCGGGTTTAGCACGCTGCAGGGTGGGACGGGTAGCGACACGTTCGCCATCAATGGGGCCGTGACCTACAACCTGAATGGCGGCGCAGGCAACGACAACTTCGTGTTCGGTGCCGGCGATGTGCTGACGGGTACGCTGAACGGTGGCGGCGGTACGGACACCCTGAATATGAGCGCCTATACGACGCCGCTGACCTTCGATATCACCGGTATTAACGGCGGCACGGTGGCCCCGGTGACGGGCGGGTTCAGCAACATCAGCACTCTGGATGGTGGGACCGGAGCCAACCGCTTCTTGATAGACGGCGGTTCCATCGGCGCCATCAACGGCGGTGGCACCAACAATACTCTGGACTATAGCCTGGCATCGGGGGTCATCGGAGTGAACCTGACTACCAACCCGAATACGGGCAACGGCACCTCGGTCGGTTCCTTCACCGGCATCCAGACTCTGACGGGCAACGACAGCGGCGGCAGCACCAACTTCACCCTGACGGGTGATCCCAATGGCGATACCTTCACCGTGAACTCGGTGGACGGCGGCTTCGTGCAGGATACGAGCGGCCCCCCCGCACTGACCTTCTCCGGTGTAGGTGTGCTCAAAGGTGGCAACGGCAATGACACCTTCAACCTGACGGGTGGCGGTTACGTCACCGATATCAACGGCGGCGGCGGCACCAATTCCATCGTGCTGCAGAATGCGGTCAGCGCGGCAGGGCAATCCTTTAACTTCACCGCTCAGAGCATCACCGGCGCTGCGGCCGACCTGTTGACGGCGAGCAGCTTGACCATGAACGGGGTGACCAATACCGCCAACCTGACCACGGCCATCTCCAGCCTGTCGATGAACGGCAGCAGCGCTACCGTGAACCTGACCAACACCGGTGACCTGAGCTTGAACGGGGTCGCCAACGGTAGCGGCAGCTTCAACCTCAACGAGACGGGGAATATCCTCCAAGGCAGCGGCACGCTGACCGCCGGTACCACGAGCCTGACTGCTACCACAGGCAGCATCGGTAACAGCGCATCCAGCATCGCCACTGCCATCAGCGGTCTGTTCACGGCCACGGCCACCGGCGGCTCCATCTGGATCGACAACAACGGCGGCACGGCCCTGAGCGTAGGTGCCACCGACGCGGGCAGCGTCATCCACATCGCCTCGGGGTCGGGTATGACGGTCTCCGGCGTCACCCTCACGGCAGGTGCAGGCGCCGGAACGGCCCTGATCACCAATAGCGGCTCTGCCATGACGCTCAATAACGTGACGGTGCAGAACGGCCTCATTATCAGCAACACCGGCCTGCTTACCGTGAGCGGTGGCGGTCTGCACGTGACGGGCACGGGCGCCCTGGTCCAGAACGGCAGCGGCGGCGTGACGCTGAATGGCAACGTGACGACTGCCGCAGGCGACGCCGCATCCTTCCGTTCCGCCATCACCGTGAACGGCGCCATCGCGGTGACCACGGGCAATGCCGGGGCGAGCTTCAGCGGCACCGTCTTGGGAGGCGGCACTTCGTCCTTTACGGTCAACACCGGCAGCGGCGCCATCACACTCGGCGGAGTGGACATGAGCGGCGCTTCCACGGACCTGGTGCTGAAGAGCAGCAGCAGCGTGATGCTGGATTCCAGCATCACCTCCGGTACGGTGGATCTCACGGGCGTGACCAACAAGCTCGCCATCGGCGGCAGCCTGACGCTGACCACTGACAATACCGACCTGGACCTGAGCCACATCACGGGCGGCATCGACGACACCTCGAACGGCGCCCATGGCCTCACCATCGACACCGGCACGGGCAGCGTCAGCTTCGGTTCCACGAACGTCGGCAGCGCACACGCCCTGCGGTCCCTGACCATCGACGCGGCCAGCATGTCGCTGAACGGGGTAGCCACCACCGCGGGCCAGGCCTACACCGGCAACGTCCAGCTCAACTCGACGCTCGCCAACAGCAGCTCAGGTGATGTCACCTTCAAGGGCGGCAAGCTCACGCTCGGGCAAGCCGCGACAGTGAACGACGCAGGCGGCAACATCGCCATCTCCGATTCCGTGAACGGCAACCACACCCTGACCCTGGATGCGAAGGGCAGTGTGACCCTGTCCGACGCCGTGGGCGGGACCACGGCCCTGAGCGCGCTCAACGTGACCGCGGGTAGCATCAACACCAACGCCATCACCACCATCGGCGGCCAGACCTATGCCGGTACGGTGTCGGCGAAGGGTGACATGATCAGTAATCAGGGCGGTATCACCTTCAAGGGCGGACTCAAGGTGCTCGCGCCGATCACCCTGGAGGCCAATACGATGGGCTTCGGCGGCGCCGGCACGGTGAGCGGCAGCCAGACGCTCGCCATCGTGCCGCGCACCACGGACTACACGGTGAACTTCGGTAGCGGCGGCACCAGCGCGACCCAGCTGATGCTGGAAGCGGATGCTTTCAACGGCTACACCGGCGAGCTCGTGATCGGCGGCCTACCGGACCCCAACACCGGCGTGGTGAAGCTCCCGACCGCGGCCAATATTACGGTGGACGGAAGCACCAGCTTGGGCACCGGTGGTGAGCTCGTAATCGCCTCCAACAACAGCCTCACCCTGGTGAGCGGCACCATCGCCGCCGACACCGTGGTGCTGGCCACCCATGGCGCCCTGCTCAGCAAGGCCTCAGGAGGTACTCCGCCCACCCAGGTGGAGGGCCTGCAGATCGCCACCATCGCCGACCAGATCGGCGCGACGGGTCAGGAAATCAATATCAGCGGCCTGCCGGGTCGTGGCGCGCCGGAGCTGTTCATCGGTTCGTCGAACAGCTCGGTGTTCTTCAACGAGTCCCCGGGCACGCTCGAGAACAAGAGCCCCGGCAGCCCGTTGGTGGCAGCTTTCGCCCAGGGCGTCGACGTGAGCCTGAACGGGAACATCCAGGTCACGAACTCGGGCCAGCAGTCCGCCGCGAACCAGCAGACCGGCGGCCTCCTCACCAGCGGTTTCATCGACGTGTCGGTGTTCCAGCAGATCTCGCTCTACGACGTGAGCGGCAGCGGCATCGCGCTGCCCGGCGACCAGTGCGAGGAGGAGCAAACGGGCGGCCCGACCCAGGTCTGCGGCGTGCAGTGACCGCGGAAATGTGAAGGACATCAAGGTTTAAGCCGGCCCGGCTGGATAAGCTGGGTGACGGCTAACTTGGAGAGTTCGTTGCCGCCATGACCGTGCGTACCGCCATCCGGGTCTTCGCTGCCGGCCTGCGCCGGGCTTGGCCCCTGCGACTCGACATCGGAGGCAACTGGCAGACCTTCGTGAGCGAGGAGCAGTACTCGAGCTTCCTCGCCGAGCGCATCGAGATGAACGCCGGCCGCATCGAGGATCTGGCGTCTCTCGACGGTCACGGGGTGCAGCGCGAGCTGCGCCACACCCGCCGTTCCCACCAGAACGCCGTGGACATCCTGGTGCGCTCCATGGAGACCCGCACCCGCCTGCGCTACCTCTGGGGTCTCCTGGATGTGAGCAAGGTGCCGGACGAGCACGACTGGCAGTCCATCCTCTTCGCCGCCGGTAGCGCCGACAACATCTCGGATTCGGCGCTGCGGCTCACGCTCACCCATTACGTGCATTACCTCGAAGCCCGCCGCGAGATCCTGGAGAGCATGGGCCGGGAGTGGCGCTCCGCCGCCATGCGCGGCAGCGGCAAGCCCGTGGTGCCGAACGGCATGCGCCAGGACATGGCGCCGATCTCGCGCTTCACCACCCGCCGCAACCAGCTCTACGCACGCCTGCCGCGCCGCCGCGCCGTGAACCTGGACATGAACGCGCGCCGCGAAGCGGTGGTGTATCTCGCCCGCAACCGCGTCGTGCTGAAGCTGGAGGGGGCGCGCGTCGTGCTGCAGCAGCAGGACGGGACCGCCCACCTGCTCCGGGTCGGCCGCAACATGGTGGGGCGCTCGGCCCAGTGCGAAGTGTGCATGGATGCCGGCCACAGCGACATCTCCCGCCAGCACCTGCTCATCGAGGTGGCGGAGGGTAACCAACTCAGGCTCACGGACCTGTCCTCCCGCGGCACCTACATGCCGCCGGACATGCTGGACCGCCTGGACAGCAACAGTACTTCCCAGCGCGTCCACTAGCCCAGAGAGGCAGGTATAAAAAAAGCGCCGCGTGAGCGGCGCTTTTCATTTGCGGGACTGCATGCCCGGTCAGCCGGCCAAGGCCTTCGTCACCCGGGCATGCTCGGCCTCCAGGCCCTTGGGTAGGCGCGCACCGTAGCTCTTGAAGTACTCGCCCAGCTCCTGCATCTCCTTGCGCCACTTGGCCGGCTCGATGTTGAGCAGGGTGTGGAGCACGGCGGGATCCATATCGAGGGCATGGGTGTCGAGCGCCTTGTCCGCCGGCACGTAGCCGATGGGGGTCTCCACGGCCTCGGCCTTGCCTTCGCAGCGGTCCAGGATCCAGTGCAGCACCCGCAGGTTCTCGCCGAAGCCTGGCCACATGTACTTGCCGTCCGCACCCTGCCGGAACCAGTTCACGTGGAAGATCTTCGGCAGCTTGCCGGACTTGCTGCCGAAGGAGAGCCAGTGGGACCAGTAATCTGCGAAGTTGTAGCCGCAGAAGGGCTTCATGGCCATGGGATCGCGGCGCACCACGCCCACCTGGCCCGCGGCGGCGGCGGTGGTCTCGGAGGCGACGCTCGCGCCCACCATCACGCCGTGGTTCCAGTCCCGGGCCTCATATACCAGCGGTGCCACGTCGGCGCGGCGCCCGCCGAAGATGATCGCGGAGATCGGCACGCCCTGCAGGTCCTCGGAATGGGGCGAATAGCTAGGGTTCTGTTTCGCGGAGACCGTGAAGCGGGAGTTGGGATGGGCCGCGGGGCCGTTCTTGGCGTCGTAGGGGCGGCCTTGCCAGTCCTTGGCCGGGGTGCCTTCCTTCAGGCCTTCCCACCAGGGGTGGTTGTCGGAGGTTACCGCCACGTTGGTGAAGATGGTGTCGCGGCGGATCATCTCGTAGGCGTTGTGGTTGGTCTTGGAGTTGGTGCCGGGCACCACGCCGAAGTAACCCGCCTCGGGGTTGATGGCCCACAAGCGGCCGTCCTTGCCCACGGTCATCCAGCAGATGTCGTCGCCCACGGTCCACACCTTCCAGCCCTTGTGGGAGGCGGGCGGGATGAGCATGGCGAGGTTGGTCTTGCCGCAGGAGGAGGGGAAGGCCGCCGCCACGTAGCGGGTCTCGCCCTCGGGGTTCTGGATGCCGACGATGAGCATGTGTTCGGCCAGCCAGCCTTCGCTCTTGGCCTGCCAGCTGGCGATGCGCAGCGCGTGGCATTTCTTGCCGAGCAGGGCGTTGCCGCCGTAGCCCGAGCCGAAGCTCTTGATGCTGAGCTCCTCGGGGAAATGCATGATGAAGCGCCGCTCCGGGTCCAGGGTGCCGGTGGAATGCAGGCCCTTCACGAACTTGCCCTCGCGCTCGATGCGCTTCAGGGCCTGTGTGCCCATGCGGGTCATGATGCGCATGTTGGCGACCACGTAGGGGCTGTCGGTGAGCTCCACGCCGCAGCGGGCGAGGGGGGACTCCACCGGGCCCATGCAGTAGGGGATCACGTACAGGGTGCGGCCCTTCATGCAGCCCTTGAACAGGGCGTCGATCTTGGCGTGGGCTTCGGCCGGGGCCATCCAGTGGTTGTTGGGGCCGGCATCGGCTTCATTTTGGGTGCAAACGAACGTCAGGTGCTCCACCCGGGCCACGTCCGAGGGGCTCGAGCGGTGCAGGTAGCAGTTGGGGTGGGACTTCTGCTCCAGTTCCAGGAGCGTACCGCTCTTCAGCATCTCGGCGACGAGAGTCTTGTATTCGGCGTCGGAGCCGTCGCACCAATGGACGCGTTCGGCTTCGGTATGCCGTGCCATGTCCTTGACCCAATCGGCTAGGGCTTTGTTGCTGGTCATTTGGAGTCCGTGCTGTAAGTCGTTAGGGGTACGGGATGGGAGGTCCGATGGAAGAGCTCCCGCCCGGGCGGGAATGCCTATTATATAACTTGCGCCGTCCGCTGCACCCCGTGCCCTGGCTCCAGGTCGAGGGGTGCTAGAATGCGCCGCACATCCAGTCAATGAGGCAGGTCCATGGGAGAGCACACGATCCGGGAGATCCTGAAGCGCCGCAGCCCGGAGACCCAGCGGGCCATGCAGCGCCGCCGTGACCTGGCCGGTGGCGGTTCGGTGCGTAAATCCTGGCTTCCCATGGCGATCCTCGTGCTCGTGATCCTCGGTGTCCTGGGCGGCATCGGGTATTACACCTACGTCGCGCATGGGGCGACCCTGCGCTTCGCCGCCGACAAGGCGGCCCGCCAAGGGACCCCGTCCCTCAGCCTCGCCAACACCACCGAGTTCCTGCCCAATACCCTCTTGGCCGCGCTCGATCCGGGCTTCTACAGCTCCAGCACCCTGAATGGCGCCGGCCTCACCCACCGCCTGCTGCGCCTCTACTACCCCGATGCTTCGGGTCTCGAGATCCGCCTCATGTCCGTGGCCGTCGAGTCCCAGAACGCCAAGACCGACATCATGGAAGCGCTCATCGACGACGTGCCCATGGGCGGCGATGCCGCGCATCCGGTGAAAGGCTTCGCCGCCGCGTCCACTTATTACTTCGGCAAACCCTTCGCCCAGCTCTCGCCCCAGGACATCGCCCTGCTGGTGGCGCTCGTGACCGACCCCGTCAACCTCGACCCGCGCAAGTCACCGGACAAGGCGCTGGCGGCACGCAACGCCGTGTTGCAGGCCGACCTGCAGCAGAACGTGCTCTCCCAGGCCCAGGTGGACGGACTCAGCAAGCTGCCGCTGGACGTCGTTCCCCAGCCCGCGCACTGACGCCGGGCGGCATCGCGGTCCCGCGGCCGTCCTATGCTCGACCTGGAAGACCTGCTTAGCACCGAGGGACCGCTCGCGGCCCACATACCCGGTTTCGCGCCGCGTCGCCAGCAGCAGACCCTCGCGGTCGCCGTAGCCCAGGCCCTGGAGGGCTATTCGACGCTGGTGGCGGAGGCGGGCACCGGCACGGGCAAGACCTTCGCTTATCTCCTCCCGGCCCTGCTCTCGGGCCGGCGCGTGCTGGTCTCCACCGGCACCAAGACCCTGCAGGACCAGCTGTTCCATCGCGACCTGCCGGCGGTGCGCAAGGCGCTGGGTGCTCCCGCCCGCACCGCGCTGCTCAAGGGCCGCTCCAATTATCTCTGTCGGCATCGTCTCACCAATGCAGCGGAGCAGGGGCTCTTCGACAGCCGGGAACGGGTGCGCGAGCTGGACGCGGTGCGTACCTGGGCTGAGGTCACCCGGCACGGCGACATCGGCGAGCTCGACTCGGTGGCGGAGAACTCGAGCCTCTGGCCCCAGGTCACGTCCACCCAGGACAACTGCCTGGGGCAGGAATGCCCCGAATACAACCGTTGTTTCGTGCTGGAAGCGCGCCGCGCCGCCCAGGAGGCGGACGTGGTGGTGGTGAACCATCATTTGCTGCTGGCGGACATGGTGCTGAAAGAGGACGGCTTCGGCGAGTTGCTGCCGGGCGTGGACGCGGTGATCGTGGACGAGGCGCACCAGCTGCCCGAGGTGGCCACCCAGTATTTCGGCCTGAGCGTCTCCACGCGGCAGCTCTCGGACTGGGTGCAGGACCTGCGTGACGAATACCGGCAGACCGCCGCCGACATGCCTGAGCTGGAGCCCGCGCTGGCGGAGTTCGAGCGCGCGGTGGGCGCCGTGCGTGCCGGTGTCAGCGAGCAACTGGGGCGAGTCGAATGGGAGGCGGTGCCGAACCGTGCCGCCTTGCGCGAGAAGCTCAAGACGTTGGAGACGTCCATCACGGGTTTCAAGCCTGCCCTGGACGCGCTCGCGACCCGGTCCCGGGGCCTCGAGAACTGCCGCGACCGGGCGGAGGTGATGCTCGCCCGTCTCGAGGTCTTCCTGGGCGATGACACGCGTCGCCAGGTGCGTTGGCTCGAGCATCGCGGCCGGCACACGGTGTTCAACGTGACGCCCCTGGATGCGGCGGAACGCTTCGCGGCGCGCATGCAGGAGCATCCCTCGGCCTGGGTGTTCCTCTCGGCCACGCTATCCGTGGGCGGCGGCTTCGGGCATTTCAAGGAGCGCCTGGGCGTCGCCGACACCGAGGAGCTGCTGCTCGGCAGCCCCTTCGATTTCGAGAACCATGCGCTCTTGTATCTCCCGGAGCGGATGCCGGCCCCCGACAATCCCAGCTACACCCGAGCGGTGGTGGAGGCGGCCCTGCCGGTGATCGAGGCCAGCGGCGGCCGGGCTTTCATGCTATTCACCAGCCACCGGGCCCTGGGCGAGGCGGCTTCGCTGCTGCGGGACCGCCTGGATTACCCCCTGCTGGTGCAGGGAGACATGCCGCGGCGGCGCCTCTTGGAAGCCTTCCGGGAGAAGGGCAACGCCGTGCTGCTGGGCACCGCGAGTTTCTGGGAGGGGGTGGACGTGAAGGGTCCGGCGCTCTCGGTGGTGATCATCGACAAGCTGCCTTTCGCCTCGCCCGGGGACCCTGTGCTCAAGGCGCGGCTCGAGCTTATGCAGAACGAAGGCCGCAACCCTTTCATGGAATACCAGCTGCCCCAGGCGGTCATCGCCCTGAAGCAGGGGGTGGGCCGCCTGATCCGCGACGCCACCGACAAGGGTGTGATGATGATCTGCGACCCACGCCTCATGACCAAACCCTATGGACGGGTGTTCCGGGAGAGCCTGCCACCCATGCGGCTTACCCGGGATCTCGCCGAGGTGCGGCGTTTCCTGCAGCAGGTGCTAGAGGAAGTCTCGGGGACGGCCGCATGAAGTTCCTGGCTCTCGATACCGCCGACCAGCGCTGCTCCGTGGCCCTCCTGGCCGACGACCGACTCCTGGAGCGCGAAATGGTGGCCGAGCGGGTCCACGCCGAGGTGTTGCTGCCCATGGTGGAACAGCTTCTGGCGGAGGCGGGGCTCAAGCTCCAGAGCCTGGATGGTCTCGCTTTCGGGCGCGGGCCCGGTGCCTTCACGGGGCTGCGGGTCGCCGCCTCCGTGGCTCAGGGGCTCGCCTATGGGGCCGCCATCCCGGTGGTGCCGGTATCCAACCTTTCGGCCCTGGCCGCCTCGGCCCACCGGCAGCATGGCGCCGGACGCATCCTGGCGGCGCTCGATGCGCGCATGCATGAGGTGTACTGGGCGGCTTTCGAAGTCCGAGGAGAGGAGGTCACGATCCTCGCGGAGGAATCCTTGAGCCCGCCCGAAGCGTTGACGGCGCCCGCGGGCGGAGCCTGGTACGGAGCCGGCTCCGGCTGGGCGGCCTATCCAGAGGCTTTAAAAGGGCGGGTATCCGCTCTTGAGGGTGTGGACGTACGCTGCCATGCCACCGCGGGCGATATCGCCAGGTTGGGTTATAAGGCGTTGCAGCAGGGTGGGGCGGTGTCGCCGGAGCGGGCCGTGCCGGTTTATCTGCGGGATAACGTGGCGACACCCAAGATTTAACCAATCTGTCATGTTACCTTGATTTAATATTTCGGCCGGCGATTCCCTCTACCCCGCCGGGCGGGAAAAGCATGGAAGAGAAGCGCATCCTGGTGGTGGAAGATGAACGGGCCATCCGTGAGATGGTGGTCTTCACCCTGAAAAGAGCGGGTTTCACGGTCACCGAGGCAGAGGATGCCTCCGCGGCGCGACGCGCCCTGGTGGACCATAGCCCGGACCTGGTGCTCCTGGACTGGATGCTGCCGGACCTCTCCGGGCTGGAACTGGCGCGGGCCCTGCGCCGTGACGACGGCACCCGCGAACTCCCCATCATCATGCTGACTGCCCGCGCCGCCGAGGACGACAAGGTCATGGGCCTCGAGAGCGGCGCCGATGACTATCTCACCAAGCCTTTCTCCGCCCGCGAGCTCGTGGCGCGTATCCAGGCGCTGCTGCGCCGGGCGGCCGGCGCTGACGGCGAGGCGCTGGCCATGGGCGGCCTGCGCCTCGACCCCGCCAGCCACCGGGTGAGCGCTGACGGCGCCGAAGTGGCCTTGGGGCCCACCGAATACCGCCTGCTCAAGTTCTTCATGTCCCAGCCGGAGCGGGTGTTCAGCCGTGCCCAGGTGCTCGACCGGGTCTGGGGCGGCAACGTCTACATCGAGGAGCGCACGGTGGACGTGCACATCCGCCGCCTGCGCAAGGCGCTCGCCCCGCACCGGTGCGATTCCTACATCCAGACCGTGCGCGGCAGCGGCTATCGCTTCTCCTCCCAGGGCCTGCAGCAATGAACCCGGGTTGGCGGCAGGAAGTCCTGACCTTCCTGTTCCTGCTCTTGCTCGCCATCATCGGTGGGCTGGTGTTCCGCCACACCTTCGCCTGGCTGTTCCTCTCCGCCGGCGTCTATCTCACCTGGCACGTCATCAACCTCTACCGGCTCGACCGCTGGCTGCGCCGCGGCCGCCAGTTCGCCACCCCTTCGTCCCTCGGGGTGTGGGGCGAGATATTCAACCATTTCTATCGCCTGCGCCGCCGTGACCGGGAGCGCAAGCGCCGCATCGCCTACCTGCTGCGGGAGTTCCGCAACTCCACCTCCGCCATGCCGGACGGCGTGGTGGTGTTGGACGCCCTGTGGGAGATCATCTGGTTCAACGACGCGGCGAGCCGACTCCTGGGTCTGCGCCCCGGGCAGGATCTCGGCCGGCGCATCGGCAACCTCATCAGACATCCGGACTTCGTCGGCTACCTGCGCCACGCCAACTTCGAGGAGCCGCTGGACATCCCGGCACCGGCGGCACCGGGCGTGCGCATCGCGCTCAGGGTAGTGCCCTACGGCAGCGACCAGCGCCTGCTCCTGGCCCGGGACGTGACGCGCCTGTACCGCCTGGAGGAGATGCGCCGCGATTTCGTGGCCAACGCCTCCCACGAGCTGCGCTCGCCACTCACGGTGGTGAGCGGCTACCTCGACGCCATGCGCGCCGATGCTCGCCTCGAGGGAGACTGGGGGGCGCCGCTCGCCGAGATGGAACACCAGATGCAGCGCATGTCCGACATCATCAAGGACCTGCTGGAGCTCTCGCGGCTCGAGACCGAGGCCCGCGAGGCGCCCTTCGCGCCGGTGGATGTACCCTCGCTGCTGCAGCGCATCCAGCGGGAGGCCCTGGCGCTCGGTTACGGCCCCCGGGACGTGGCGGTGGAGATCGGCGAACCGCTCTGGATCCTGGGTTCCGACGCGGAGCTCTACAGCGCCTTCTCGAACCTGGTGTTCAATGCCATGCGCTACACCCCGGATTCCGGCGGCGTGCGCATCCGCTGGCAGGCGGACGGCGATGGGGCACTGCTGAGCGTCAGCGACACCGGCGTCGGTATCGCTCCGGAGCATATCCCGAGGCTCACCGAGCGCTTCTACCGGGTGGACCGCTCCCGTAGCCGCGACAGCGGCGGTACGGGACTCGGGCTGGCCATCGTCAAGCACGTGCTGCAGCGGCATGCAGCGGAGTTGAACGTGGAGAGCGAACCGGGCAAGGGCAGCGTCTTCAGCTGCCGCTTCCCCCTGGACCGGGTGACGCGCGAGGCGCGCATCGCCTGAAGCCTATAGACACCGTCGCGAGCCCCCCGGCGTATACTGGGTGAGGACCGCGGCATCGGCCACAACGCGGGTAGGACCATGGATAAACTGAACCTGACACACCACATCTCGCAGAAGTTCAACGAGGAGCTCGAGGACGTACGCAACCGCGTGCTCGCCATGGGCGGCCTCGTGGAACAGCAGATCGTGGACGCCTTGCGGGCCCTCACCGAGGGCGACAGCGAGCTCGGCCGCGCCATCGAGCAGCACGACTTCAAGGTGAACCAGTTCGAGGTCTCCATCGACGAGGAGTGCAGCCGCATCCTGGCCCGCCGCCAACCGGCCGCCAGCGACCTGCGCCTGATCCTCGCCATCATCAAGACCATCACCGATCTGGAGCGCATCGGCGACGAGGCCGAGAAGATCGGCCGCTTCGCCGCGCGCCTCGCTGAGCAGGAGCGCCCCAACACCAACTACCGCGAGATCGAGCACCTGGGCAACCACGTGCGCACCATGCTGCACGACGCGCTCGACGCCTTCGCGCGCCTGGACGCGGAAGCGGCGGTGCGGGTGGCCAAGGAAGACGAGCGGGTGGACGGGGAATACGACGCCCTGTCGCGCCAGTCCATCACCTTCATGATGGAAGATCCGCGCACCATCCGCCGGGTGCTGGACGTGATGTGGTCGGCCCGCGCCCTGGAGCGCATCGGCGACCACGCCAAGAACATCTGCGAGTACGTCATCTACCTGGTGCGCGGCAAGGACGTGCGCCACTCGGGCTTCGAGGCGATGGAGCGCGAGGTCCTCGAGCGCAATTGAGCTTGTTGCCTTGAAATAATCCCCCGGGCATCATGGTCTTCTGGATCATGACACCGTGGAGATCCCCCGGATGAAGCTGACACGCCGCCCGGCCAACCTGGCCGGATTCCTCGTCTGCGTCGCGCTCCTGGGCTACGCCTACTTCGCCCAGTTCCACCAGCATCTCGAACCCTGCCCGCTGTGCATCTTCCAGCGCATCGGCATGCTTGCAGTGGCGGTGGTGTTCCTGGCAGCAGCCGTCCATCACCCCAAGGGCTGGGGTGCGAATGTATATGGAGTGCTGGTGCTCCTGGCGGCGGCGGGAGGCGGCGCGGTCTCGGTGCGCCACATCTACGTGCAGCACCTGCCGCTCGATATGGCGCCCCCCTGCGGGCCGGGCATCGGCTATCTCTTCGCACATCTGCCGTTCAGCAAGTTCCTGGTGCAGGCCTTCACCGGCAGCGCCGACTGCTCGATCGTCACCTGGACATTCCTGGGCCTCACCATGCCGGAATGGGTGCTGATCTGGTTCGTGATCCTCGGAATCGGTGGGCTCTGGAACAACTGGCGCAGATCAGCCCAGTAAGCGTCTCAGCACGTCCTCATATATATCCACGAGCTGTTCCAGCTCGCGGACGTCCACGCACTCATCGATCTTGTGGATGCTCGCGTTGCGCGGGCCGAACTCGATCACCTGGGTGCCGGTGGGGGCGATGAAGCGCCCGTCCGAGGTGCCACCGCCGGTATCCAGCTTGGGGCGCAGGCCCGTGGCCTTTTCCACCGCCTCCTGCATCGCCCGGCTCAAGTCTCCCGGCGAGGTGAGGAAGGGGTCGCCCATGGGGCGCCAGTCCACGTCGTAGCGAACCCCCATCTTGTCCAACACCGCGTGCACCCGGCGCTTAAGCTCGTCTTTGGTCACGGCGCTGGAATAGCGGAAGTTGAAACGCACCGTGGCGTCGCCGGGGATCACGTTGCCGGCACCGGTACCGGAATTGAAGTTGGAGATCTGGAAGCTCGTGGGCGGGAAGAACTCGTTGCCGGAATCCCAGCGGGTGCCGATGAGCTCCGCGAGAGCCGGTGCCAGCCGGTGGATGGGGTTGTCGGCCCGTTCGGGATAGGCCACATGTCCCTGGATGCCATGCACCTTGAGGATGCCCGTCAAGGAACCGCGCCGGCCGTTGCGCAGGGTATCCCCGAAGCGCTCCAGGCAGGAGGGCTCCCCCAGCACACACCAATCCATCTTCTCGCCGCGCTTCTGCAGTAACTCCACCACCTTCACGGTGCCATCCACGGAAGGGCCTTCCTCGTCGCTGGTGATGAGGAAGGCGATGCTGCCATGCAGTTTCGCAGCCGAAGCCAGGTAGCGCTCTACCGCCACCAGCATGGCGGCGAGGCCGCCCTTCATGTCGGCGGTGCCGCGGCCGTAGAGCCGTCCGTCCCGGAGCGTGGGCGTGAAAGGTTCGGACCGCCACTGTTCCACCGGGCCGCTCGGCACCACGTCGGTGTGGCCGGCGAACACCAGGAGCGGCCCGGTCTTGCCGCGCCGGGCCCAGAGGTTGTCCACCTGCCCGAAGCGCAGGTGCTCCGCCTCGAAACCCAGCTTGCCGAGGCGCTCGGCCATGAGTCTCTGGCAGCCGGCATCTTCCGGCGTCAGCGAGCGCCGGGCCACGAGTTCCTGGGTGAGTTCCAATACCGCGCTCATGAGCAGCCTTTCAGCGGATGTTGCGCAGGAGTTCGTTCAGTCCCACCTTGGCGCGGGTCTTGGCGTCGACCCGCTTCACGATCACCGCGCAGGCGAGGCTGTACTTGCCGTCGGCGGAGGGCAGGCTGCCCGGCACCACCACCGCGCCGGCAGGGACGCGGCCGTAGAAGGTCTCGCCGCTCTCCCGGTCGTAGATGCGGGTGCTCTGGCCGATGAACACGCCCATGGAGATCACCGCCCCCTGTTCCACCACCACGCCTTCCACGATCTCGGAGCGGGCGCCGATGAAGCAGTCGTCCTCGATGATGGTGGGGGAGGCCTGCAGGGGTTCCAGCACACCGCCGATGCCGACGCCGCCGGAGAGGTGCACGTTGCGACCGATCTGGGCGCAGGAGCCGACGGTGGCCCAGGTGTCCACCATGGTGCCCGATTCCACCCGGGCGCCGATGTTCACGTAGGAAGGCATGAGCACCACGTCGGGTGCGATGTAGGCGCCGCGCCGCACCGTGGCCGGCGGCACCACCCGGGCGCCGCCCTGGGCGAAGGCCGCAGCGTCATGCTCCGCGTATTTCAGGGGTACCTTATCGTAGTAGCGGTTGTAGCCGTCCTGCAGCACCTGGTTGGGATGCAGGCGGAAGTAGAGCAGCACGGCCTTCTTGAGCCATTCGTTCACGGCCCACTGGCCGTCGCGCTTCTCCGCCACCCGTGCATCGCCTGAGTCGAGCAGGCCGACGACGGCCTCGACGGCGCGGCGTAAAGCAGCGTCCGCATTGTCCGGCGTGATGCCGGCGCGTTTCTCGAAAGCAGCTTCGATGAGGGGACGGTATTCGGCGTGCATGCTGCCGGCCATTCTATAGGCTTTCCAGCCTGTCGCCCACGCGCCTCAAGCGCTCTCGCCGATGCGGGAGAGGAGGGCGTCGCGCAGCCTTTCCCGGGCCACCAGGTCAGTGAGGGGATGGTGCGCGGCGTCGGTGATGAAGAAGACGTCCTCGGCCCGCTCGCCCACGGTGGTGATCTTGGCGTTCTGGAGCTTGAGTCCGCAGGCCTTCAGGGCCTGGCCGATCAGGGACAGGAGCCCCGGCCGGTCGCCGGCGGTGATCTCCAGCACCGTGCGGCCGTTGCGCAAGTCGTCGCTGAAGCTGATGTGGGTCGGGGTGGTGAACATACGCACCTGCCTGGGCGCTCTTCGAGTGACCGCAATAGGCGAAGCGTTCCGGCGGCTGATCTCCCGCACCAGCACCCGCTCGATCTCGGCCAGCCGTTCCGGGTCTTCGATCGGCGCGCCGGTATCCTCCAGGACCGCGTAGGTGTCCAGGCTCGCATCGTCGCCCACGGGGACGATGCCGGCGTCCAGGATGGTGAGGCCGAGCTGGGAGAGCACCGCGGTCACCCGGCCGAAGATGAAGTCGTCGTGTCTCGAGTAGATGCAGATGGCGGTGCCGCCGCGCTGTGTCTGCTGGCGCAGGAACACCAGCGGCGCATCGCCCTGCAGCCGCGCCGCCAGCGCCGCGGTGTGCCAGGCGATCTCATCGGCGTTATGGCGCAGGAAGTACTCCTCCGAGAGCCGTCGCCACACGCCGTCAACCGCATTAGGATCGAGGCCGCGCTCGGCCACGAGTTTCCTGGCTTGTGCCTGGGTCTCGCGGATGAGTTCGTCCTTGTCGAGAGGGGATTCCGTGCCGCGACGCAGCGCCAGGCTGGCGCTGTGATAGAGCTCGGTGAAGAGCCCCGCCTTCCATGAATTCCACAGGTCCGGGTTGGTGGCGCGCACGTCGGCCACCGTGAGCACGTAGAGGTAGTCCAGGTGCAAGGGGTCGCCGACCTGGGCGGCGAAGGCCTGGATCACCTCCGGATCGCTGATATCCTTCTTCTGGGCGGTGATGGAGAGCAGGAGATGGTTCTGCACCAGCCAGGCCGCGAGCCTGGCCTCGTAACGGCTCAAGCCGTGGTCGAGGCAGAACTGCTCCGCTTCCACGGCGCCCAGCTCCGAGTGATCACCGCCTCGCCCCTTGGCGATGTCGTGGAACAGACCCGCGAGGTACGCCACCTCCGGTTTCGGCAGGGCCTGCATGATGCGGCTGCAGAGCGGGTACTCGTGGTCGTAACGGGAGAGGGCGAAGCGGCGCAGGTTGCTGACCACGAAGAGCGTGTGTTCGTCCACCGTGTAGGCGTGGAACAGGTCGTACTGCATGCGGCCCACCACCGTGCCGAAGGCGGGCAGATAGCGGCCCAGCACCCCGTAGCGGTTCATGCGCCTGAGTTCATGGGTCACCCCCTGGGGCTCGCGCAGGATGTCCATGAACAAGGCCCGGTTGGCGGGGTCCTCGCGGAAGGCGGAGTCCATCCGCGGCAGGGCGAGCCGCACGGCGCGGATGGTTTCGGCGCTCACGCCCTTGAGGCGCGGATGCTGCTCCAGCACGTGGAACATCTCCAGGAGCGCCGCCGGCTTGCGCTCGAAGAGGTCTGGGCGGCGGGCCGCGAGGAAACCGCCCCGGTCCGCGAAGTCCGGGCTCAAGGGCACCGCGTCACCCATCGTGGGCTTGAGGATCGCCTCGTCGAAGAGCTGCAGGAGCATCTCGTTGAGGCGCGTTACCTGCAGCACCACGCGGTAGTACTGCTGCATGAACTGCTCGACACCGAGGTTGTTCGGGGCATCCTGGAAACCCTCCTGGCGCGAGAGCTTGATCTGGGCATCGAACAGCAGCCGATCCTCGCGCCGGCCGTAGAGCAGATGCAGGGCGTAGCGCACCTTCCAGAGATGGTCCTGGGCCGCGTTCAAACTCGCGTATTCCTCTTCCGTGAGAAAGCCGTGCTCGACGAGATCATGCAGGGTGTCGGCGCCGAAATGCCGCTTCACCACCCAGCCGATCATCTGCACGTCGCGCAGGCCGCCCGGACCTTCCTTCACGTTGGGCTCGAGGCGGTAGGCGGTATCGTGATATTTGGCGTGCCGCTCCTGCTGTTCACGCCATTTGGCGGCGAAGAACTCCTCGGAGGGCCAGAGCGCGGCGGGACCGGTGAGCTCGCCGAGCCGCTCGAACAGAGCGCGGCTGCCACAGAGCAGGCGCGCCTCCATGAGGCTCGTGGCCACGCTGATGTCCTCGCGCGCATGGCTCACGCATTCGCCCAGGGTGCGCACGCTATGACCCACTTCGAGGCCGATGTCCCAGAGCGCCGTGACGAAGGCGGCGATGCGCTCGCGGTGCGCGCCGCCGGCCTCTTCGCGTACCAGGAGCAGGATGTCGACGTCGGAGGCGGGATGCAGTTCGCCGCGGCCGTAGCCGCCCACCGCCACCAGGGTGAGCTCGTCCTCGAGCCCCGCGAGCTGCAGCTTGAAGGTCTCTGCGAGCAGCGCGTCCACCAGCGCCGCCCGCTCCCGCACCAGCGTACCCACGGCGGCGCCGGTTTCGAAGCGCCGGCGCAGCTCCGCATCGCCCTGCTGGAGGGCGCGTTTCAGGGCCGGCAGGGGTCGCGAACCCAGGGCGAGGCTCTTCTGCAGAGCGGCGTTATCGAACAGGGTGGGGGTGTCGGGTGTCGCGGAGGACGGGTTCGCGCCCACGCGTCACACTTCGCCGTTCGCGCGGGTGGTGAGGATCTCGTGGCCCTTGTCGGTCACCAGGATGGTGTGCTCCCACTGCGCCGAGAGGGAATGGTCCTTGGTCACCACCGTCCAGCCGTCGGGGAGCATCTTCACATGGCGCTTGCCGGCGTTGATCATGGGTTCGATGGTGAAGGTCATGCCGGGCTTGAGCTCCAGGCCCACTCCGGGGCTGCCGTAGTGCAGTACCTGCGGGTCTTCGTGGTAGATCTTGCCGATGCCGTGTCCGCAGTACTCGCGCACCACCGAGAAGCCGTGGCTCTCGGCGTACTGCTGGATGGCGAAGCCGATGTCCCCCAGGCGCGTGCCCGGTCTCACGGTCTCGATGCCGAGCATCATGGCCTCGTGGGTCACCTGCACCAGCCGGCGTGCCAACACCGAGGGTTCGCCCACGAAGTACATCTTGCTGGTATCGCCGTGGAAGCCGTCCTTTATGACGGTCACGTCGATGTTGATGATGTCCCCATCCTTGAGCTTCTTGTCGTTGGGGATGCCGTGGCAGACCACGTGGTTCACGGAGGTGCAGAGGGTCTTGGGGAAGCCGTTGTAGCCCACGTTCGCAGGGATCGTCTTCTGCTTGTTGACGATGTAGTCGTGGCAGATCTGGTCCAGCTCCTCGGTGCTGACCCCCGGTTTGACGTGGGGGCCGATCATGTCCAGCACCTCGCCCGCCAGGCGGCCGGCGACGCGCATCTTGTCCTGTTCAGCGAGGTTCTTGATGGTGATGGCCATGGGTTTTCAGGCTGGATTCGGCGGGGTCATAGGGGCGTAAGCCCTTGCCCGCGTTGCGTTTTAATGGGTTCTTATGGTATAAAGCGCGGCCTTTTTTGGCAAATCAGGCCGGCTGCACACTCTAATATGAGGTCGTCGCCGGTGTTTTAAAACCCACACATACGCCGTTAACCGTTCGTGGGGTGCCCGTTCCGGCTCAAGCGCCGGCCCGGGTCACGACACGGGGCGTATGGAGGCTTAACCCCGGGAACTCACCCTGCATGCGGGGCGTTCCGAATCGTCAGGAGTCCACGATCATGTCCACGTCCATGTCCATGCGCCAGATGCTCGAAGCTGGCGTGCATTTCGGTCATCAAACCCGTTTCTGGAACCCGAAGATGGCCCCGTTCATCTTCGGCGAGCGCAGCCGCATCCACATCGTCAACCTCGAGAAGACGCTGCCCCTCTACAACGAGGCGGCGGAGTTCGTGAAGCGTCTCGTGTCCGACGGCGGCACCATCCTCTTCGTCGGCACCAAGCGCGCCGCGCGCGAGACCATCGGCGAGGAAGCGCGCCGCTGCGGCATGCCCTGCGTGAACCAGCGCTGGCTCGGCGGCACCCTCACTAACTACAAGACGGTGCGCCAGTCCATCCGCCGCATGAAGGAACTCGAAGCCCAGTCCATCGACGGCACCTTCGAGCGCCTCGGCAAGAAGGAAGTCATCCGTCTGCGCCGTGAGATGGAGAAGCTCGAGAAGAGCCTCGGCGGCATCAAGGAGATGAACGGACTGCCCGACGCGCTGTTCGTCATCGACGTGGGCCACGAGAAGATCGCCATCAGCGAAGCTCGCAAGCTCAACATCCCGATCGTGGGGGTGGTGGACACCAACAACTCCCCCGACGGCATCGACTACGTGATCCCGGGGAACGATGACGCCATCCGCGCCGTGCAGCTCTACGCCCAGGGCATGGCGGACGCCGTGCTCGCCGGCCGCGAGGCCATGCCGCAGATGGGCGGCGACGAGGACGAGTTCGTGGAACTCGACGAGAACGGCCGCCCGAAGGCGCGCCGCGGCCGCAAGAAGGGCGCTGCCCCGGCCCCGAAGAAGGCCGAAGGCGAAGCGCACGCCGCCGAAGCCGGTGCCGGCGAACAGCCGGCAGAGGGCGGCGAAGCCCGCAAGCGGACCACGGTCAACCGCAAGAAGACCCCGGCCCGCAAGAAGGCCGGCGGCCGCAAGTCCGACGCA
>DASSIS010000037.1:0-8011 GCA_035691665.1 Gammaproteobacteria bacterium
GACCGGGCGCCGCAGCTCGTGGGGCAGGGCATAGAACTGTTCCGCGGCTATGCGTGGTCGGTGCCGACGGTGATCTGCATACTGCTGTTCGTGGGCGCCATGGGCAAGTCGGCCCAGGTGCCGCTGCACGTATGGCTGCCGGATTCCATGGAAGGTCCGACCCCCATCTCGGCGCTGATCCACGCGGCCACCATGGTGACCGCGGGCATCTTCATGGTGGCGCGCATGTCGCCGCTGTTCGAGCTCTCCGACACCGCGCTCTCGGTGGTGATGGTGATCGGCGCCACCACGGCCTTCTTCATGGGCCTCGTGGGCATCGTCAACAACGACATCAAGCGGGTGGTGGCCTACTCGACACTCTCCCAGCTCGGCTACATGGCCACCGCGCTCGGCGCCTCGGCCTACAGCGCCGGCATCTTCCACCTCATGACCCACGCCTTCTTCAAGGCGCTGCTGTTCCTGGCCGCGGGCTCGGTGATCATGGCCATGCACCACGAACAGGACATGCGCTACATGGGCGGACTGCGCAAGTACCTGCCCATCACCTACATCACGAGCGTGATCGGCACCCTGGCGCTCATCGCCTTCCCGGGTTTCTCGGGATATTTCTCCAAGGACACCATCATCGAAGCGGTGCAAGCCTCGACCCGCGCCGGCTCGACCTACGCCTACTGGTGTGTGCTGCTGGGTGCCTTCGTCACCAGCCTGTACTCTTTCCGTCTGCTGTTCATGACGTTCCACGGCAAGGAACGCTTCGTGGTGGACAGGGGCGGCCACGGCCATGAGGACCACGGTCACAAGCCGGGGCACCTGGCCCACGCGCCCCACGAGTCCCCCTGGGTGGTGACCGCGCCCCTGATCCTGCTCGCCATCCCCTCGGTGCTCATCGGCTGGGTCACCGCCTGGCCGGTGCTGTTCGGTGGGTGGCTGTCGGATGCCATCAAGGTGACGCCCGCCGACGACGTGCTCGGCCGCATGGCCGAAGAGTTCGGCAGCGCCGGTCACAAGTTCCTGATGTGCTTCGAGTCTCCCGCCTTGTACCTCATGCTCGCGGGCGCCGTGGTGGCCTGGTTCCTGTACCTGGTGCGCCCGGATCTCCCGGGCAAGATCGCCGGCCGGGTGCAGTGGCTCTACAAGTTCGTGGCCAACAAGTTCTACTTCGACGAACTTTACGTGTTCGTGTTCTCCGACGGCACCCGCGCCTTAGGCCGCTTACTGTGGAGGGTGGGTGACGTGACCCTCATCGACGGCGGACTGGTGAACGGCTCCGCCAAGACCGCGGAGTGGTTCGCGGGCCTGCTGCGCCGCGGCCAGTCCGGCTACCTCTATCACTATGCCTTCGCCATGATCATCGGCCTGTGCCTGCTCCTGGGCTGGCTGATCCTCAAATGACGGATAACGCACCATGACCGGTCACTTCCCGATACTGAGCGTGCTGCTGTGGCTGCCCATCCTGGGCGGGCTGCTGGTGCTCCTGGCCGGCCGCATGGCGCCGCCCACCGTGCGCTGGCTGGCGCTGTTCTTCGCGGTACTCAGCTTCGCCGTGAGCGTGCCGCTTTGGACCCAGTTCGACAACAGCACCGCCGCCATGCAGTTCACCGAGAAGCTGCCCTGGATCAGCACCTTCAACGTGTACTACTCGCTCGGCGTGGACGGCATCTCCATGCCGCTCATCCTGCTCAACACCTTCATCACCATCCTGGTGGTGGCGGCGGGCTGGGAGGTGATCCAGTACAAGACCTCGCAGTACATGGCCGCGTTCCTGATCCTGGAAGGGCTCATGAACGGCGTGTTCTCGGCCCTGGACGGCATGCTGTTCTATGTGCTGTGGGAGGCCATGCTGATCCCGATGTTCATCATCATCGGCGTCTGGGGCGGACCGCGGCGCGTCTATGCCACCATCAAGTTCTTCCTGTACACCTTCTTCGGCTCGGTTTTCATGCTGGTCGCGCTCATCTACATGTACGTGAAAAGCGGCAGCTTCGACATCCTGGGCTTCCAGCAGCTGCCGCTCGGCCTGCACGCTCAGGTGCTGATCTTCATCGCCTTCCTGCTGGCCTTCGCGGTGAAGGTGCCCATGTGGCCGGTGCACACCTGGCTGCCGGACGCCCACGTGGAGGCGCCCACCGGCGGTTCCGTGATCCTGGCGGCCATCATGCTGAAGATGGGCGGTTACGGCTTCCTGCGCTTCAGCCTGCCCATCACCCCGGATGCAAGCCACGCGCTCACTTGGCTCGTGGTCGGCTTGTCACTCATCGCAGTGGTGTATATCGGCTTCGTGGCCATCGTGCAGACCGACATGAAGAAGCTGGTGGCCTATTCCTCCGTGGCCCACATGGGCTTCGTGACCCTGGGCTTCTTCCTGCTGTTCCTCATCTTCGGCCGCGACGCCAACGGCGCCGGCTCGGTGATGGGCGTGGAAGGCGGCATGGTGCAGATGATCTCCCACGGCTTCGTGTCGGGAGCCTTGTTCCTCTGCGTGGGCGTGCTCTACGACCGCATGCACACCCGCGAGATCGAAGCCTACGGCGGCGTCATCAACGTGATGCCGGCCTTCGCTTTCTTCATGGTGCTGTTCGCCATGGCCAACTGCGGCCTGCCGGGCACCTCCGGCTTCGTGGGCGAGTGGATGGTGATCCTCTCCGCCATGCGCGCCAACTTCTGGATCGCCTTCCTGGCGGCCTTCACCCTGTTCCTGGGCGCCGCCTATTCGCTGTGGCTGGTGAAGCGGGTGATCTACGGCCCGGTGACCAACTCGCACGTCAAGGAGATGAATGACGTGAGCCAGCGCGAGCTCATCATCCTGGGCCTGTGCGCCGTGCCGGTGATCCTCATCGGCATCTGGCCGGCGCCGCTCCTGGACGTGATGCACGCCACCGTCACCAACCTGGTGCACCAGGTGGTCCAGACCAAAATAGTGAGCGGGTGAGTCAATGAACTTCGAGCTGCCGCAGTTCCTGCCCGCCGTCCCCGAGATGTTCCTGCTCGGGATGATCTGCTTCGTGCTGATCGTGGACGTGTGCATCTCCGATGCACACCGGCTCATCACCTACTGGCTGTCGCTGGCCTCGGTGGTGGGCACCGCCTGGCTCACCATCGCCGTGGCCCAGCAGGGGAGCCTCCTGACCTTCAGCGGCATGTTCGTGAACGACGCCATGGGCAACGTGCTCAAGCTCTGCACCGACCTCGTGGTGGCGGTGGTGTTCATCTACTCCCGCGACTACCTCAGGGACCGGGGCCTCTTCAAGGGCGAGTACTACATCCTGGGCCTCACCTCGCTGCTCGGCATGATGGTGATGATCTCGGCCCACAACATGCTCACCGTGTACCTGGGTCTCGAGCTCCTGTCGCTCTCGCTCTATGCCATGGTGGCGCTGGACCGAGACTCGGCCGTGGCCTCCGAGGCGGCCATGAAGTACTTCGTGCTCGGCGCCATCGCCTCCGGTGTGCTGCTCTACGGCATGTCGTTGCTCTACGGCGCCACCGGCACCCTGGACCTCACCGAGCTCGGGGTGCACATCGCCTCCGGCTCCGGTACCAGCATCGCGACCGTCTTCGCGCTCGGCTTCGTGGTGGCGGGCCTGTGCTTCAAGCTCGGCGCCGTGCCTTTCCACATGTGGCTGCCGGACGTGTATGAAGGTTCCGCCACTTCCGTGACGCTGTTCGTGGGCACCGCACCCAAGATCGCGGCCTTCGCGCTGTTCATGCGCTTCCTGGTGGAGGGCCTGGGTGGCCTGCATTCCGACTGGCAAGGCATGCTGATCGCCATCTCCATCCTCTCCATGGGCATCGGTGCCTTCGTGGCCATCGTGCAGAGCAACTTCAAGCGCATGCTGGCCTATTCCACCATCGGCCACGTGGGCTTCATCCTGCTCGGCATCCTGGCCGGCACCACCGCCGGCTACCAGGCGGCCATGTTCTACACCCTCACCTACGTGCTCATGGCCATGGCGGCCTTCGGCCTGATCCTGCTCTTGGCCCGCAAGGGCTTCGAGGCGGAGAAGCTCGAGGACCTGAAGGGCCTGAACGAGCGCAGTCCCTGGTTCGCCGCGCTCATGCTCATGGTGATGTTCGGCATGGCGGGCGTGCCGCCCTTCGTGGGTTTCTTCGCCAAGCTCTACGTGCTGCGCGCGGTGATCGACGTCGGCCTCACCTGGCTCGCGGTGACGGCGGTGGTGTTCTCCATCGTCAGCGCCTACTACTACATCCGCGTGGTGAAGCTCATGTACTTCGACCGGGCGCCGGCCAACGCCAAGGGCGTGCGGGCGGAGTTCGATCTGCGCTGGCTGCTCTCGGGCAACGGCCTCGCCATCCTGGCCCTGGGAGTGCTGCCGGGACCCCTCATGGCCCTCTGCGTGAAGGTGATCGCCTTCTGAGATGCACCTTAGACTGCAGCATTACGTCGCATTTTTGCTACAAAACCTTGAAGTAACACCCTTTTTGCTATATATTTCCGGTCCGCCGGGTGCGGGGTGGAGCAGTCTGGCAGCTCGTCGGGCTCATAACCCGAAGGTCGTAGGTTCAAATCCTACCCCCGCTACCAATAAATCAATGACTTAGGTAGAATTCCTACCGAAGTACTTGGATGCAGGACCCCGCGCAGGGGTTTTTTTGTGTCCGGCTACGGCCTCCCGCCAGAGGAGGCCTACGCCTAAGACCCCGGGCAGCCCGGGGTTTAGCGTCTTAGGGCGCCGCTGCGGTTCCGCGGCGGCTTTTTGGGAATGGGCCTTATGGGCCCATTTGTTTTTTGGACGGTGGCGAGCCCAGACATGCGCGAGACCTTGCTCAAGCTCCTGGAACCGGCCATCGAGGCGCTGGGATACGAGCTGGTGGAACTGGAGTTCCCGCCCCACCTGCTCAGGATCTACATAGACCGTGAAGGCGGCGTCACGGTGGACGATTGCGAAGTAGTGAGCCGCCAGGTGAGCGCGGTGTTGGATGTGGAAGACCCCATCCCCGGCGCCTACACGCTGGAAGTGTCCTCGCCGGGACTGGACCGGCCGTTGCGCAAGGAGGCGGACTTCGCCCGTTTCGCCGGCGAGCGGGCCAAGGTCGAACTGGTGCTGCCGAAGGACGGGCGCCGCCGGTTCACCGGCACCTTGAAAGGCTGCGAGGCCGGCGAGGTGCTGATCGAAGTGGATGGCGCGGATCACCGCCTGCCCTTGGCGGACATCGACAAGGCGAGACTGGTACCGGAATTCTGAACCGAAACGTCTTATCTGGAAGCTAGAGTCATGAACAAAGAGATATTGCTGGTCGTCGACGCGGTCTCCAACGAGAAGGGCGTGGACAAGAACGTGATCTTCGAGGCGCTGGAAGCGGCGCTGGCCTCCGCCACGCGCAAGAAGCACGGCGGCGAGATCGACGCGCGCGTCTCCATCAACCGCACCACGGGGGAATACGAGACCTTCCGCCGCTGGGTGGTGCAGCCGGACGACGCGCTGCTCGAGTCCCCGGACCGCGAGATCCGCCTCATGGACGCCGTGGACGTGAAACCCGAGATCCAGGTGGGCGAGTTCATCGAGGAACCCATCGAATCCGTGGCTTTCGGCCGCATCGCCGCCCAGACCGCGAAGCAGGTCATCGTGCAGAAGGTGCGCGAGGCCGAGCGTGCCCAGGTGGTGGAAGCCTACCAGGGCCGCATCGGCGAGCTCGTCACCGGCCTCGTCAAGCGCGTCGAGCGCGGCAACGTCTACATCGACCTCGGCAACAACGCCGAGGCCTTCATCCCCCGCGAGGACATGATCCCGCGCGAGGCGGTGCGCACCGGCGACCGCGTGCGCGGCTACCTCAAGGAAGTGCGCGCCGAGGCCCGCGGTCCGCAGCTCTTCGTGAGCCGCACCACGCCGGCCTTCCTCATCGAGCTGTTCAAGCTCGAGGTGCCGGAAGTCGGCCAGGGGCTCATCGAGATCAAGGGCGCGGCCCGCGACCCGGGTTCCCGCGCCAAGGTGGCGGTGAAGAGCAACGACTCCCGCATCGACCCGGTCGGCGCCTGCGTCGGCATGCGCGGCTCGCGCGTGCAGGCGGTGTCGAACGAGCTCTCCGGCGAGCGCGTGGACATCGTGCCCTGGGACGACAACCCCGCCCAGTTCGTCATCAACGCTATGTCGCCTGCCGAGGTCCAGTCCATCACCATGGACGAGGAAGCCAAGAGCATGGACATCGCGGTGGCGGAGGACAACCTCTCCAAGGCCATCGGCCGCGGCGGCCAGAACGTGCGCCTCGCCAGCCAACTCTCGGGCTGGGAGCTCAACGTGATGAGCGAGGCCCAGGCCACCCAGAAGACCGAGGCCGAGGCCCAGACCCTGCAGAAGCTGTTCATGGAGCAGCTGGACGTGGACGCCGACGTGGCGGCCATCCTGGTGCAGGAAGGCTTCTCCAGCATCGAAGAGATCGCCTACGTGCCTACCGCGGAACTGCTCTCCATCGAGGAGTTCGACGAGGCCACCGTGGAAGAGCTGCGCGGCCGCGCCCGCGACGTGCTGCTGACCCAGGCCATCGCCAGCGAAGAGCAGGTGAGCGACGCCGAGCCGGCGGAGGACTTGCTCAACATGGAAGGCATGGACAAGGCCCTGGCCTACCACCTCGCCAGCCGCGGCATCGTGACCATGGAAGACCTGGCCGAGCAATCCGTGGAAGAGATCAAGGACATCGAAGGTTTGGACGAGACCAAGGCCGCGGCGCTCATCATGACCGCCCGCGCCCCGTGGTTCGCCGGCGAGCAGGCCCAAGAGAAGTAACAAGACGGATCGGCGGGTAGGCGGCGAAGCGAAACAGAGCATCGAGGAGCAGGCGAATGGCGCAAGTCACGGTTAGACAACTGGCGGAAGTGGTCGGCACACCCGTCGATCGCCTGCTCACGCAGTTGGCCGAAGCCGGCATCCAGGTCGGTGACCCGGACGCCGCCATCAGCGACGACCAGAAGATGCAGCTGCTGACGCACCTGCGCCAGAGCCACGGCGAGGATCCGAGCGCCGAACCGCGCAAGATCACCTTGAAGCGCCGCAGCGTCTCCGAGATCAAGCTCACCGGCAACCAGGGCCGGGCCAAGACCGTGAGCGTCGAGGTGCGCAAGAAGCGCACTTACGTGAAGCGCAGCGCGGTGATGGAAGAGGAGGCCAAGCGCCGCGCCGAAGAGGACGCCGTCCGCCAGGTCGAGCTCGACAAGCTGCGTGCCGAAGAGGCCGTACGCGAGGCCGCGCGGGCCGAGAAACAGGCCGCCGAGGACGCCAAGCGCCAGGCCGAGGAGCAGGAGCGCAAGGCGCGCCAGGAAGAGGAGAGCAAGCGCAAGCAGGAGGCCGAGAGCCACGCCCGTGCCGAGGCCGAACGCCGCCGTGCCGAAGCCGACGCCCGCCGCGAGGCGGACGAGGAAGACCGCCGCATGCGCGCCGCGCTGCCCAAGGGCAAGCCGGGTGCTCCCGCCGTCGCCGCCCCGACGCCGGTCGACGACAAGCAAGGCACCCGCTACGGCCGCGCCGAGCTCCACGTCGCCCACGAGATGTCGAGCAAGCGCCGCAAGAAGCCCGGCAAGTCCAGGACCGCGGTCAGCGTGCAGCTCGAATCCAAGCACGGCTTCGAGAAGCCGGTGGCGCCGCAGGTGCGCGAGGTCCCCATCCCCGAGACCATCACCGTGGGCGAGCTCGCCGCACGCATGGCCGTGAAGGCCAACGAAGTCATCAAGGTGATGATGGGCATGGGCGCCATGGCCACCATCAACCAGCTCATCGACCAGGAGACCGCCGCTATCGTGGTGGACGAGATGGGCCACAAGGCCAAGCTGCTCAAGGAGAGCGATCTCGAGGACCAGGTCGTCAACGTCAAGCAGGAGGGCGAGGAAGTCACGCGCGCCCCGGTGGTCACCGTCATGGGCCACGTCGACCACGGCAAGACTTCGCTGCTCGATTACATCCGCAAGACCCGTGTCGCGGCCCGTGAGGCCGGCGGCATCACCCAGCACATCGGCGCCTACCACGTGCAGACCCCGAAGGGCGCCATCACCTTCCTCGACACA
>DASSIS010000038.1:0-44396 GCA_035691665.1 Gammaproteobacteria bacterium
TGGGCATGATCGTGCTGTTCGCCGTGGTGAACACCATGACCATGAACGTCATGGAGCGCACCAACGAGATCGGCACCACCCGCGCCATGGGCGTGCGTCCCAACGGCATCCGCCTGCAGTTCGTCTCCGAAGGCATGCTCATCGGCTTGCTGGGCACGGCCTTCGGCACCCTGGTGGCTGTCGCCATCGGGTTCGCCATCAACCACGCCGGGCTCACCTGGATACCGCCGGGCAACGCCAACCCCGTGCCGCTGCGCGTTGACATGTTCGGCAAGCCGGGCCTGTTGATCGGCACCTGGGTCACCCTGGTGCTGGTGGCGACCCTCGCCGCCCTCATCCCCGCCAACCGCGCCGCGCGACTCTCGGTCGTGGACGCCCTGCGTCACGTCTGAACGGAGGCCACCATGGATAAGCACAACATCGCATCACGCATCCTCGCCGCGGTCCTGCTGCTGACTCTGTCGGGAGCGGCTTGGGCCGAGACCGCCCAGGAGATCGTCGCCAAGACCGACGAGGTCCGCAATCCCAAGCAGTCCTTCCACAATGACGTCACGCTGGTCTCCTACGTGTCGGGCAAGGAGCGGGATCAGGACACCCTGGCCGTGTATTCCAAGGTAGACCCCTCCAACGGGCAGTTCCGCAACCTGGTGCAATACGTCGCCCCAGCACGCGACGCCGGCAAGCGCGTGCTCCTGGGCGAAGGCGCGCTCTGGTTCTACGACCCCGCCTCCAAGACCAGCGTGCGCATCTCGCCGCAGCAGCAGCTGGTGGGCCAGGCGGCCATCGGCGACGTGCTCACGGTGAACCTGGCGGTGGATTACACCGCCAGCATCACCGGCACCGAGACCATCGAGGACGCCGCCCACACGAAGCGCGACTGCTGGCACCTGGAGCTGAAAGCGGCCGATGCCCTCGCCACCTACAGCCGCGTGGAATATTGGGTGGAGCAGGGGAGCTACATGCCGGTGAAGGGCAAGTTCTATTCCGACAGCGGCCGGCTGCTCAAGATCGCCTATTATCGGGACTTCAGCGAGGTGCTGGGCCGCATGCGGCCCACCCAGGTGATCATCATCGACGCGGTGGACACCTCGCTCGCGACCATCGCCACCTCAAGCGACTACCGGTACCAGGACATCCCGGACCTCTGGTTCCAGCGCGACTATCTGCCCCGTCTTGATGCCCAATGAGCGGCCGCGGCATCTACCTCGGCTTGCTGCTGCTGGTGTGGGGCCAGGCGGTGCAGGCAGACCAGGATAGCGATCTCGATCTGATCCCATCCGCTACTCCCGCGCCCGTCACCGCGGCACCGGCCGCCGCCGCGAGCCCGGACCGGAGGGTCTACCTCGAGAACGCCACCACCCAGGTGGCCGCGACCCAGGACCCGGCGGTGCCGCTGCCCGCACCGCCGGGCTATACCTGGCAGGAACGGTTGCTCCTGGATATCCGGCAGGACTACCCGATCGGCCAGCGCAGCCGCTTGTTCTTGAGCGACAGGTTCAACCTCCGCGACGAGGACGACCTGCCCTTCCCCAGCCACGAGGACATCGTCACCGATTTCCGGGAAGCCTATATCAGTTGGCGTCCGTCGGATCAGCTCTATGTCGATGCCGGCCGAATCAACCTGAAGAGCGGTATCGCCTTGGGCTACAACCCCACGGACTTCTTCAAGACCCGTTCCGTCACGGAACCCTTGTCCCAAGATCCCTCGGCGCAGCGGGAGGACCGGCTCGGCACCGTGATGCTGCGCGGCCAGCGCATCTGGGGCGGCGGCTCCCTGACCTTCGCCTACGCCCCGGAACTGCATCGCCCAAGCGCGATCTACAGCAACAGCAACTTGCCGAGCTTCAACCCCATGTTCGACCGGACCAATGCGGACGATCGTTGGCTGATCAAGGGCAGCGTCGACTTCGGCGGCAATTCCAGCCCCGAGTTCCTGCTGTACCGCGAGGCAGGGACTACCCACTTCGGGACCAATCTCTCCATGGGTCTCGGACAGAGCGCGGTCGCCTATCTCGAATGGTCGGGCGCCGAGCGCCCGGATCTCATCACTACCGCGGTCGATTACGGGCGTGAGACCGGTACCCTGCCCGCCGGCGCCGCGCCCCCCATCCCGACGGCAACCCACGACACTTTCAAGAGTGAACTGGCCCTCGGCCTGTCCTATACGACCGAGGCCGACATCACCTTCAACGTGGAATACCTGCTGAACCAGGCGGGCTTCTCGCGCACGGACTGGGATGACTGGTTCGCGGCGGGCGTCCGCGCCGGCCCGCAGTCGCCGCTCCTCGATGAGTTGTGGTACCTGCGGCGCTATGCCCAGGACCAACAGCAGCAGAACACCCGCCAGGCCTACTTCACCCGCGCCGACTGGGTCGACGCCTTCGACGTGAAGCTCGAGCTCACCGCGTTCGCGCTGGTCGATGCCTACGACCATTCCGGCATCGCGCAGCTCTCCGCCGATTACTACGTCTCGGACACCTGGACCCTCGGCGCCCAAGCGGTCAAGTACTTCGGTTCGCGTCGCTCGGACTTCGGGAGCCTGGGTACGTCCTACAGCCTGCTGTTCAGCGTCGCGCATTACTTCTAGTCCCGCTCGCTCCGCAGGCAGAGGCCGCTACGACGGAAGTGGTATCACCGAAGCGGTGTATCGCCATTTGAAGTGGCCATTCAAAACCTCCGTACACTGGACCACGCTCCTTAGGTCTCCTGGTGGCTCACGAGTGGAGATTGGTACATGCACGCCTCGCGCCGTATCCGTACATGCTTCTTATTGGGTGCCCTCATTTCCCTCGCCTCTCCGGCATGCCTCATGGCGGAGCCGGATCCGGCAGCAGCAGGTGCCGCGGCTCAGCTGCGGGACGGGCGCCATGATTTCGATTGGGACATCGGCACCTGGAAGACCCACCAGAAGCGCCGCCTGCATCCGCTCACGGGTTCCAACACCTGGGTGGAATACGACGGCACCGACGTGGTGCAGAAGGTCTGGGACGGCGCCGACACCGGCACCATCGAGGCCGATGGCCCGGCCGGACACCTCGAGATCTTCTCGGTGCGCCTCTACGGTCCGGACTCCCATCAGTGGAGCATCGACTTCACCAACAGCGCCACGGGCGCCTTCAGTCTCCCGGTGGTGGGGGAGTTCAAGGACGGGCGCGGGGATTTCTACGACCAGGAGGCCTACAACGGCCGGATGATCCTGGTGCGCTTCAGCGTCTTCGACATCAAGGCTGACTCCTGCCATTTCGAGCAGGCGTTCTCCGCGGACGGCGGCAAGACCTGGGAGACGAACTTCATCGTCGATGAGACCCGGGTGAAATAGCGTTTGACGGCCACATGCCGAAAATGAGACGGGGGCCTTGGGGCCCCCGTCGTGTCTTCATTCTCGGACTTCAAGGGTTCTGAGGCCCGGTCCAGCGCTTCAGCCAGTCCAACACCGTCTCATGCCACTGCACGCTGTTCTGGGGTTTCTGCACGAAATGCGATTCGTCCGGGAAGGTCAGGAGCTCGCTCGGGATGCCGCGGCGCTGCAGCGCCGTGAAGGCGCCGTAACCTTGGGTCTCGGGGATGCGGAAATCGTGGCCGCTGTGCACCACCAGCATGGGCACGCGCCAGTCCTTCACGTGGTCGAGGGGGTTGAACTTCTCGTAGTTGGCCGGGTGCTCGTACTGGGTGCCGCCGTTCTCGTGCTCCTCGAACCAGAGCTCGTCGGTGGCGTAGTACATCATGCGCGCGTCGAACACGCCGTCGTGGTCCACGAAGCACTTCCAGGGTTTGTTCCACTTCCCTGCGATCCAGTAGGTCATGTAGCCGCCGTAGCTCGCGCCGAGGGCGCAGGCGCGGCTGCCGTCCAGGAAGGGGTTGGCCTTGAGGGCCGCGGCCCAGCCCTTCTGCAGGTCCTCCAGCGGCCGGTCGCCCCAGTGCTGCGAGATGGCGTCGGTGAAGGCCTGGCCGTAGCCGGTGGAGCCGTGGAAGTTGATGGCCACCACCGCGAAGCCCTGGCCGGCGTAGGCCTCCGGGTTCCAGCGGTAGTGGAAGTCGTCGGTCCAGGCGCCCTGGGGGCCGCCGTGGATCAGGAAGGCCACCGGGTATCTCTTGCCGGGCTCGTAGCCCACGGGTTTCATCACGTAGCCCTGCACCGTGTCGCCGTGCCAGCCCTTGAAGGTGAAGAACTGGAAATCGCCGAACTGGATGTCCGCGAGCCGGTCGGCGTTGAAGTGCGTCACCTGCTGCAGCGCGTGGCTGGAGGGGTCCAGCAGATAGAGGTCAGTCGGGTGTTTGAAGTCCTGGTGTGAGACCAGCAGGCGGCCGCCGGCCAGGCTGAAGCCATCGGTGTTGCCGGCGTCGGTGAGCTTGGTCACCTTGCCGCTGGCGGCGTCGATGGCGAAGAGATCGTGGTTTCCCCAATCGTTGGAGCCCGTGTAGAGCGTGGCGCCGTCGGCGGAGATCGAGAGCGCACTGGCAGTGCTGTCCCAGTGCGGGTCCACCTCGTGGGTCTTACCCGTGGCGAGATCCCGGGCCATGATGCCGAAGCGGTCCGCTTCGAAGCCCGGCACCTTCATGGCCAGGTAATAGAGCGTCTTGCCGTCCGGCGAGACCAGCGGGAATCCGTCCCAGGCCTTGTTGGCGGCGGTGAGATCCTCGGGGGATTTGGAGCCGTCCGCCGGCACGCTGTAGATGTCGAAGTTGGTGGACCAGGCCTCGGTCTGGCCCGCGATGCGGGCGTCGAAGTAGACCGTGCTGCCGTCCGGCGAGAAGGTGTATTCGCTGTCGTCACCGTCGGGCCGGGAGGGCACGTCGGCATCCAGGCCGCGGCTGAGCCAGGTGGGCTCGCCCGCGAGCTTGCCGTCGGCGCCGAGAGCCGCGATGAAGAGTTGCGAGCGGCGGCCGTCCATCCAGGTGTCCCAATGGCGGATGAAGAGCCGGGTGTAGAGCCGGCCGCTGGCCTTGTCTGCGGCGCGGGCATCGAGCTTGGTCTTGGTGCAGGCGAGGGTCGAGCAGTCGGTGAACACGTTCACGGAGAACAGCACGTGGTTGCCGTCGGGCGAGAGCTTGTAGTCGTTCACGTCCAGGGGGTAGCTGCTCACCTGTTCCGGGGTACCGCCCGCGGCGGCGATGCGCCACAGCTGGGCCGAGCCCGACTTGGAGGAGAGGAAATAGAGGCTCTTGCCGTCCGCCGACCAACGCGGGCTGTTGCCTTCCGCGAGCTTCTGCGGCTTCGCATCGGCGGTGTTGAGGTCCAGCACCCAGACGCTGGTGACGCCCTTGTTGGCCGCGTAGTCGGTCTCGCGCACCGCGAAGGCCACGGCGGAGCCATCGGGCGAGAGATGCGGGTCGCTCACCCGGTCCATCATCACAAGGTCCTGCGCATCGAAGGGATGGGGCGCGGCGATGGCCAGCGCCGGGAGCATGGATGAGAGCAGCACGGACGCGGCGAGCAGGGACTTCATGGATCACCTCGGGGATGGGATGCCGGGAGCAAGGCGGACGCAGCCTTTAAGGAGGGCTCGAAGAATACTATAAGGAGGCCCTGTCCATGGGCATGCGTCGCTGCGGCTATATATCGACGGGGAAGCAGGCGGGGTTCTGGCGCATAATCATGGGCCCTGGTATTCGGAGAGCGGCATGGCGACCGGATGGGCCAAAGACGGCGCGGTCCAGGATCAGATCGACGCCAGCATCAACGACGCGCTCAAGAGTGTGCGCCGGCGCCTGCCCGCGGGACCCGGCCTGAGCCACTGCGAGGAGTGCGGCGCCGAGATACCCCAGGCGCGGCGCGCGGCCCTGCCGGGGGTGCGCCTGTGCATCCCCTGCCAGGACGCGGCCGACAAGAAGGTGCAGGCCCATAGCCTGTATAACCGGCGGGGCAGCAAGGACAGCCAGCTGCGTTGATCTTCACCGGCTTCGATTCCCGGGGACCTCTATGCCGATCCGACCCGCCCATCTCCTGATCCTCGTCCTGCTCGCGGCCCCGGGCCCCGTGCTGGCCGATGCCCTCCGGGAGCAGGTCGCCCAGAACCTGGAGCAGGGGACGGGCTTGGTGCACCAGAAGGCGCAGCTGGAGAAGCAGAACAGACAGCTCATGGCCGAGCGCCAGGTGTTGCTGCAGACGGGCACGGCTTTGAGTCGGGAGCAGACGGACCTCAACCAGAAACTACAGGATCACAATCGCGCCATCGACCTGCAGAAGCAGGCCATCTCCCAGAACAAGGGTCTGTGCGCCGGCGGCAGTGCGCCCTCGGGCAAGGGAGAGGTGGAGAATTGCAACCAGGATATCGATGCGCTCAATAGCAGGAGCGTGAGCATCAATGCCGAGGCCAAGGCGCTCGAGGCGCGGCAGACAGACCTGCAAGCGCGCTTCGGTAACTACAAGCAGGCGGCAGCGGACTGGAACAAGCGCGAGGCGGAGCTGGTGGCGAAGCAGAACCACCTCGACGGCTACCTCACCAACTGGCTCAACTTCAACTACGGATTCCTGGCAGGCGGGGATTTCCAGGCGGCCATCGTGTCGCCCGGGACGTTGAAGGCCTGCGGCAGCGGCACCGAGCCCATCAAGGCCTCCTCCAAACAGCCCGTGGACGAGTCGGCGAAGTACGTATTGGGCTGCCTCAGGGCCGTGAACAAGCAGTACGCGGCGGCGAAGCCTGGCGGCTGAGGACTCAGTCCGGCAGCGTAGGGGGTCGCGACCGGACTTGACTGAAACGGTCGTTACATGTAACACTCGTTACATGCCGACCCGCAAGCAGGAACTGCTGGACGCGCTCATCGCTTACCTCGTGAAGCACGGGCTCGCCGACCTCTCGTTGCGGCCCATGGCGGCTGGGGTCGGCACCAGCGCCCGGCTGCTCATATTCCATTTCGGTTCCAAGGAGCGGCTGCTCCTCGAGGTGCTGGCGGAGATGCAAGGCCGCCTGCAGCGATCCTTCACTACATTCCTGGAAGCCACGCCCGGGTCGCGCCAGGCGCCCTTGCTGCAGGTGTTCTGGGATTGGGCCACTACGGGCGTGAATTATGACTACCACCGCCTGCTCTACCAGCTGCACATCCTCGCCGCCCAGAACCCCAAGGTGTACCGGCGCTACCTGCAGCACAACTCCCTGACCTGGCTCGAGCTCATCCAGCCGGCCCTGCCCGAGGTCCAGCAGACGCCGGGTTTCGCCACCCTCTATGGCGCGGTGTTCGACGGTCTGTTCATCGAACTCATGAGCACCGGCGACCGTGCGCGCGTCAAAGCCGCGCTCCAGGAATTCATCCGGCTCGCCCGGGCCCACGCCGGTATCGACGGCTCTGGCAAACGAGCTGCCCCTAAACGTCCTCCCTCAAGGAGATCCCGATGATGTTCCCATCCCGCCCGGTCTTGGCAGTGTTCTTCGGCCTCATGTGCGCGAGCCCCGTGGCGCTGGCGGATCAGGCCATGAGCCCCCGCGACATGCATTGGGATGCGGGCGCGGACCCGTGCCCGGCGTCGGTCAAGGCGCCCCTGGAGGTGCAGGCCTTCGACACGCATACCTATATCTTGCGCGAGAACCTCTGCTCCACCTGGGAGGCGCCTTTCATGTACCTCCTGGTGGGGAACAAGGAAGCGTTGCTGATCGACACCGGTGACGTGGCCGACCCCAAGCTCATGCCGCTCGCCACCACCGTGCTCGGTCTGCTGCCCACGGTGGGCGGTACCAAGCTGCCACTCATCGTGGTGCATAGCCACACCCACCTGGACCACCGGGCCGGCGACCCCCAGTTCCAGGGCCTGTCCGGGGTGACCTTGGTGGCCGCGCAGCTGCCGAGCGTGAAGAGCTTCTTCGGTTTCAAGGATTGGCCGCAGGGCATCGCCCAGGTGGACCTGGGCGACCGGGTGGTGGACGTGCTGCCCGCCCCGGGGCACAACGTCGCCCACGTGGTCTATTACGACCGCAACACCGCCATCCTCTTCTCCGGAGATTTCCTGCTGCCTGGACGCCTCCTGGTGGACGACTATTCCGCGTACCTGGCGAGTGCTGCCCGGGTGGCCGCGTTCGTGAAGGACCGGCCGGTGAGCTACGTGCTCGGCGGACATATAGAGAAGGATAAGGACGGCGCGCTGTTCGACTGGCAATCCACCGTCCATCCGGGTGAGCATCCCTTGCCCCTCGGCAAGGACGACGTGCTGGCGCTGCCTGCGGCCCTCGCCCGGTTCAACGGCTTCTATACCGAGACCGGTGGCTTCACGATCATGAACCCCATGCACAACCTGGAAGTCATGGCGGCCGGGGTGTTGCTGGTGCTGGGCATCCTGGGCTATCTGCTCTACCGCCTCGTGCGGCGTCTCAGGCGCCGACGCAACCTTCCTTAAGTCCCGCGCATCCTCTGTGACGGATACCCCGGCCGAGACGGCCGGGGTGGCGTTTAACACGGCTGTAACATCGCGGCCCGCGCAGGGCTGCGCCCGGATCCGTCCAGGCCTACCGCGGCTGCGGAGAATCCTTATGACAATTAAACCCGGAGGCCCCTTGCGGCATCTAAGCCTGGAAGCGAGGCGCCGCAAGGGGTTTCAGAACTAATTCAGAAATTCCGGTGCCCTGTCCGCAGGACGGACGGGCTGTACGGCTACCCGGCGGACACGGCGCGGGACTAGGCGGACAAGCCGCAGGAGCATGCAGATATGAACCAAACATAAATCAGAACATTAACGGCCCCAGCCTATGAACTTTTGACTATAAAAAAGCTCAGTAGCCTGAGCGACGGCGAGCCCGTCACGCACCACCGGGACCGCCGGCGGCGATCAGGGAATGCAGTCCAGGACGCAGGAGAGATGTCATGATCCGTGCCTTGATAGTGGACAGCGACACCACCGCCATCGACCTCGTGATGGGACACCTCAACGAGGAGACGGACGTGGAGATCGTCGGCCAGTGCGCCGACGGCAACGAGGCCCTCGAGAAGATCGAGCTCTTGCGCCCGGACGTGCTGTTCATCGAGATGGAGCTCCCGGGGCTCACCGGCCTGCAGGTGATCTGCTCCCCGGGCATCACCAAGCGCCCCTACGCCATCATCACTGCCCGATCCGACCGCTATGCGCTGCAGGCCTTCGAGGCCAACGTCACCGACTACCTGCTGAAACCCCTGGAACAGCGGCGTTTCAAGGCCGCCATGATCAAGCTGCGCGGCAACATGGACAGGGATTCCCAGCTGGGCGGCCGCATCGACCTCGACATGCTCATGAACTACCTGCACGGCGGCCAGCGCAAGCCGGCCCCGCAGCCTGCGGCGGACCGGGTGCCGGTGAAGTTCGGGCGCCGCTATCGCTTCATCAACATGGCGGCCATGCGGCACATCGAGGCCCAGGGAGACTATGTCAACATCCACATGACCACGGGCGAAGTGCTGCATTCCGGCGACCGCATCTCGGAGATCGAGCGCAAGCTCCCCTCCGGCCGGTTCCTGCGGGTACACCGTTCCGTCATCATCAACATCGAGCACGTGCGGGAAGTCCGGGCCGACAAGAACGACTTCGAGATCGTGCTGGACAACAACCAGAGCTTCAAATCCGGCACCACCTACAAGACCCGGGTGAAGAAGGCCCTGATCTTCGGCCGCAACGGCCAGGAACCGGCCTTCGCCCCGGAGCCGATGCGCTCCGATTTCGCTCACGTCTGAAGCTCCCCCAGGGCCGGGCGGCTCTCGCCCGGCCTTCTTTTTAGCCCTTTCCCTCCCTCCATCGTCTTGACCTGACGCGCCTATGCGTCAGGCGCGTGTTCTTGCGCGCGTGCGCGAGCAACCTGTATCGGATTCACAACAGCCACGAGATAAAACCGGTTCAGTAGCCCTGGATTTCAGTCAACTGGCCTTTATAACCCACGAACATGGTGTTTTAGCCCATGGGTTTCTTTTTACACGAGGAAGACAGCTATGCAATTAGAAGAGAATCGGCCACCTGAGGAATCGTTGTTGTGTATTGCCAACATGCCATGGGTTCTGCGACGGCGGACACGGGCATGGGACGAAAGGGAACTTGGGGCAGGACGCGGGTTTGCACGCAGCGATTCGAAGATCAATCGAAGCGGAGTCCATGAAAATTACGCTGTCGGGAAACAACGACAGCTCCAACCAGGAGACGTTCATGAGCATCGAGCAGAAGTCATTGCCACTGTCGATACGTCGCGCGCTCTTCGCCGGCGCAGTCGCCGCGGCTGCCACGCCGCAAGTGTTCGCCGCCGATGCGGCCGCCACCACGGCCAGCACCGACCAGAGCACCGCGCAACTGGGCAAGATCGAAGTGACGGGCACGCGCATCAAGCGCACCACCGTCGAGACCGCGCAGCCGATCACGGTCGTGACGGCGCAGGAGATCAAGGCTTCCGGCTTCGCCAGCATCGGCGACGTGCTGCAGAACCTGACCTCCTCCGGCTCCGCGCTCAACAGCCAGGTGAACAACGGTAACGACGGCCAGGAAGACGTGGACCTGAGGAACCTGGGCGCCAACCGCGCGCTGGTGCTGGTCAACGGCCACCGTTGGGTGACGCAGATTAATAACGCGGTGGACTTCTTCACCATCCCGGCCTCGGTGATCGACCACGTGGAGATCCTGCAGGACGGCGCGTCGGCCATCTACGGCTCCGACGCGATCGCAGGCGTGATCAACGTGATCACCGTGAAGGACTACAACGGCGCCGAAGCCAACGCCTACATGGGCATATACCACGGCAACGGTCATACCGATGGCAAGAAGCAGGAATACGACTACACCTTGGGCTCGAGCAGCGACAAGTCCGGCGTGGTGATGAACGTCTCCTACACCAACGAGGCGGGCATCTTCGCGGGCGACCGCACCATCTCCAAGGAAGCCATCTACGGCGTGGGCGGCGGCTCCAGCGCCATCCCCGGCGGCCGGTTCATCATCAACGAGTCGATCCCCGACTTCAACGCCGGTGTGCCGAACGTGTGCCCGGTGGGCTCGACGCTCAAGCCGACTATCCCGAAGAACACGGTTGCTCCCGGCCAAAAGGGATTCATACCGGGCGCCCCCAGCCCCGACACCAAGTGCGACGTGACCCTGGTGAACCCGGGCTCCGCCGCCAACCCCGGCCGCGGTGCCGGCGTGTGGCATGACTTCGACTTCGGCCGGGACGCGTTCAACTACGCCCCGATCAACTACCTCCTGGCCCCCAACGAGCGCACCAGCGTCTACGTGCAGGGCCACTATGACCTGGCGGACAACCTGACCTTCACCACCTCGGTGCTGTTCAACAACCGCCACTCCCTGCAGCAGCTGGCGCCGGAACCCCTGTTCCTGGGCGAGCAGTCCCAGGGTGAGACCAACTCGGGTGTGAACATCGGCGTCGCCAAGGACAACCCCTTCAACCCCTTCGGCGTGGACCTGGTGCCCTATCCCAAGTCCGACCCGGTTGACCCCAACAACCCCATCCTGGGCGCCCAGACCCCGGACCCGAACTTCATCTCCTGGTGCAAGCTCTACGGTTCGGCCAGCTGCACCACTACGGGCGTGGAGCTCGTGTCCATGCGCCGCCGCCCGGTGGACACGGGCGTTGGACCCCGCGTCGCCGACGAGAACGTGGACACCTTCCACTGGTCGGCCGGGTTCAAGGGCTACTTCAACATGCTGGGCAACGAGTGGGACTGGGACGTGAACAGTTCCTACAGCTTCAACCTGCAAAACCAGTCGCTCACCGGCGACTTCAACACCGCCCAGATCCAGCAGGCCCTGAGCGAGTCCTGCCCGACCACCGCGGGCTGCGTGCCGCTCAACCTGATCGGCGGCGCCGGTCCGGCGGGTTCCACCATCACCCCGGCCATGGGCTCGTTCATCGGCTTCGAGGCTCACAACATCAACCGCCAGGACCAGCGCGACTATGCCGCTAACATCAGCGGCGACCTGTTCGATCTGCCGGCGGGCCCCGTGGGCCTGGCGCTCGGTTACGAGTACCTGGAGCAGAACGGGTTCTTCCATCCGGACGCCTTGGTAGCCCTGGGAGCGACCACCGGCAATGCCCAGAAGCCGACCAACGGCAAGGTAGCGACCGACGCCGAGTACTTCGAGTTCAACATCCCGCTCGTGACGGACGCGCCCTTCATGAAGGACGTGAGCCTGGACGTGGCCGACCGCTTCTCCCAGTTCAAGTGGGGTGGCGTGGGCCCGGGCCAGGTGTTCGTGCCGGGTGCCGACCACGCCTCCACGGCGCGGGCGGCCCTGCGTTGGCAGGCCACGGACGACCTCTTGCTGCGCGGCAGCTGGTCCCAGGGCTTCCGCCTCCCGAGCATCAGCGAGTTCTTCGCGGGTCTTTCCAACAACTTCCCGGCGGTGACGGACCCCTGCACCATCGGCAACGCCGGCGGCGCGTTCTGCGCGTCCAACGGCCATCCGGTAGTCAGCAAGCAGGCCAACGGCCAGATCAACACCATCGCCGGCGGCAACGCGAACCTTCTCCCGGAGAAGTCCATCTCCAAGACCATAGGGTTCGTGTACAGCCCCGACTGGATCCCGGGCTATGACCTGTCCGTGGACTACTACAACATCAACCTGGTGAACGTCGTCGCCCCCCTCGGTCCGACCAACATCCTGGACGGCTGCTACCAGGCCAACGTGCAGCCATATTGCAAGCTGATCCAGGTGGTGTCGGGCAGCGTCAACGAGATCGTGGACACCAACAAGAACGTGGGTGCGGTGCTCACGGACGGCTTCGATATCAGCACCCACTACAAGTTCCCGAGCACGAGCATGGGCGACTTCAAGCTGGGCCTGGATATCACCCTCCTGAAGCGCTTCGACCATACCGTGCCGGCAGGCAGCGGCTTCGCCACGAGCCGCCTCGCGGGCTGGTCCGTGCCGACGGCGCCCCTGAGCACCTCGCCCGGTGTCGGTGCTTCCTACCCGAAGCGCCATGCGAACCTGAGCCTGAGCTGGCACTACGGTGACTGGTCGGCCATGTGGTCTATGTTCTTCGTCGACCACACCGTCGAGCCTTGCACCAACGGCCAGGTCTCCCCGACGACCGTCGTGGCGGCCTGTACCTTCAACCAGAATGCCAGCAACAAGGCGCTAGTTGGGAGCAGCAACCTGCCCAGCGCAGGGCACAGTGCGGCCCGGACGTGGAACGCGCAGGGCGTTGGTAATACGTTCCTGGCTCAGAACGAGATCGGTGCGGTGACCTACCACGACCTGAGCGCGACTTACCACATGGGCAGCTGGAACACCGACTTCACCTTCGGTGTCCAGAACCTGTTCGGCAAGCAGCCCCCGTCGGCCATCAGCACTGCCAACTCCTACTATCCGTTCTACAACCGGATACCCGGCCAGTTCTTCTTCGGCCGTGTGAGTGTGAAGTTCTGATCCGAGACTGCCAAAGACCAAGCAGTATTGCGGCCCCGGAAACGGGGCCGCTTTTTTTTGAGGAGGTGGGGGAAAGGGTGGAGGGAACCGGTCAACCCGGGAGGGTTTGTCGGGTTAAACCTCATTATGTATAATATTTGTACAGCAAATAACGGCCCCCTGGCGAGCTGACCCCTCAAGCATGAGAGCGGGTTCGAGCCGGGGGTTTCGCATATAGGGCGGCTTTTAAAGCCCTATTAGAAGGTATCGGGACCGGGATGGAACGTATACGCGACCACATCAAGAAGCTGCTGGCGGCCTGCCTGATGGGCGGCTTGCTGCTGTCCGCCGCTTCCGCCCGGGCCGGTGACGGCCTCACCCGCCAGCAGAACTGGGCGGTGCTCTACGCCTCGGTGGTGGGCACGAGCTACTACGCGGATCCGCTGCCCCAGAGTTACGACTTCGAGCGCACCCTGACCGCGGTGCTGACCCAGGAGTCGAGCCTCTGCCATCACAAGAAGGGCATGGACAAGGCTTCCTACGGTTGTGGCCAGATCCAGAAGCGCACGGCGCTCCTGGTGAACGGCAAACCGGTGGCGGCGCACCGCCTGCAGCACGACGATGCCTTCAACATCCGCATGGCGGCCCGCTACCTCGCTTATTGCATGCAGCAGATGGGCAGCTGGGAACGCAGCGTGATCTGCTACAACAAGGGTCCGTACCGCGCCGGCACCATGACCGACAAGCAAGTGGCGAAGGACAGCTACCTGAGTTCCGTGCGCCACCGCATGAACGAAGCAGGCAATCTGCTGGCCAATGTCGACTGAACTGAAGACCGGCCCGTCCGGGCAGCGGTCTATTCACACATCTGTGCGAGGGTGAACGCGGTCACATAGAGCGGCTGCGGTATGCCGTTGATGGTGAAGAGATAGGGCCTGAAGCCGGTCTTGTCCTTGTACATCAGGAACTGCAGCACCGCCACGGCGGGCTTGTCCTGGTAAGTGAGGATGCCGTTGGCGTTCACGAAGTCCTGGCCGTCGGCGGTGGCGCCTGCCTCCCAGCGCGGCGCTTCGAAGTAACCCCTCACTTCCTGGTCGAGGGTCTTCTGCGGGCAGTTGTCGAGATGCCCCGTCTTCACGATGTCGATGTCGTCCGGGTCCGGCAGCCAATGGCGGTCAGCCTGCAGCAGCGTCGGCTCCTTCTCCTCCTGGGCCAGGCTGGGCGGCGGCTTGGCGTAGCCCGTGGCGGTGACGAATCCGCCGGCCACGGCCGCCACGATGAACAGCACGTCCGCCACCACCGCGGCCTTGAGCCAGTCGTCGAGCTTCAGGCTGTGCCGCGAGCGCATGTAGAGGGGATAGCCCACCGGCCAGACGAAGAACAGCGCGGCGGCCCAGCGCAGCATGCGCTGCAGGGGACTGCCGTCCGCCCAGGCAGCGGGAGCCTGGAAGATCTCCATGGCGGCCATGAGCGCGGTGACGAAGGCGGTGAGCCCCAGCAACCAGACGAAGGCCGTGAGGGAGTAGCTCGCGAAGGCGGTGATGAGGATGGCGATGCCCCCGATCACCGGCACCGCCATCAGGAACACGCCGTAGTCCGCGCCGGGCATGCCCGAGGAGAGCAGGCGGCGGGAAGGTTTCAAGGGTGTCGGTGCGTCGCTCATGGTCATGCCGGGTTCTCTTGGGATCCGCTCCAGCATAACCTGGGGTTCGTGGCACCGCCACGACCGCCGCACCTTAGGATGTGCGGCTGGAGTTTCCCGAGGGCAGGAAGCCCGAAGGGAAAGGGGCCGGTATGCATAAAGAAGAAGCCGGATGGGGCGCATCCGGCTTCTTCGGCTCCAGTCGCATATCCCGGCCGTCAGGGCAGCTTGTCTACGCTGCTCAAGGCGGGCCAGTCGAGGCGTGACTCCGGGTTGCTGGGATCGTTGCTCACCGCCATGCTGCCGCACATGAGCTGCGAGAGCTTGTCGCGGGTGGCGATGCCGGGGTTCTTGCCGCCGCCCAGGTCGTAGGTGAGGATCTTGCCCGGCGCGGCCCACTCGGGCGGCAGATCCCTGGCCTTGGGGGAGACCTGCACGGTGATCTCGACCCATTTATCCCAGCCCCAATGCTCGGTGTGGTAGTTGTAGGGGTTGCCGGCGTTGTTGGACACCGACGCGCTCCAGGTCTTCTTCACCAGGTCGTAGGAATACTGGTTGAGGCCGGTGCAGGCGATGTTGAGCTGGGCGGTGGCGTCCTTCACGATGTCCTGGGCGTCTTGGGTGCTGGCACCCTGGACCGTCACCACCTTGTCGGGCGTCTTGCCGCAGGCGGCGAGAGCCAGGAAGGCCGCGAGGCAGATGAGTTTTTTCATGGTGTTTTCCCCGCAACAGACGTTGTCAATTAATTATAGTCCAGAACTCCCGTCGGGTCGCGACGCGTCGGCTCAGCGACGCTCCCGGATGCGGCTGCGCACGAACAAGCCGAGCACCACGAGCAGCGCGGCGATGAGCAGGATCACGAAGATGCCGCCCGCCGCTTCGCTGAAATCCTCGTAACCGTGGATATGGCGTCCCAGGCGCCAGCTGCCGTAGCCCCAGACCAGGGTCCAGAGCGCGGCGCCGAGTGCGTTGGCCGGCAGGAAATACTTGAGCGGCATGCGCGTGGTGCCGGCCACCACGCCGTTCAGCTGGCGCAGCACCTCGAAGAAGCGCGCGAACAGCACGAAGCCGATGCCGTAGCGGGCGAACTTCGTCTCGAGGCGCGCGAGCTCCGGCTCGCCGATGCGCAGATAGCGGCCGAAGCGCAGGATCAGGCGACGCCCGCCCTTCATGCCTATCCAGTAACCGATGCATCCGCCGCTGAACGCTGCCAGGGCCGACACCGACAGCACCGCCGCGAGGTTGAGCTTGCCCTGGGAGGCGAGCACGGCGGCGGCGATCAGCAGCGTCTGACCGGGAGCGGGGATGCCGAAGTTCTCCACCAGCACGACGCAGAGGAGCGCCGCATAGCCGTAGTCGATCAGGAAGGCATGCAAGTGGTGCATGTCAGGGCCGTGGTCCGGTCATGTCCCGATGGTAACAGAATCCCCGGGCGGAGCCGGGCGAGTCAGTTCAGGGAGGAAGGGTTCGGGTGCGTGACGACGCGGCGGTGGCGCTGCAACAGTTGCTCGCAGGCCGTGACCTCGAGGGGCTGGCTCAAGAGATAGCCCTGGATGAAGGCGCAGCTCTCGGCCTGCAGCCACTTGAGCTGGGCTTCGTTCTCGACGCCTTCCGCCACCACCTGCAGGCCCAGGGTGTCGGCGAGACGGATGGTGGCGCGCGCCACCGCGGCGTCCTGCGGGTTGTGGGCCACGTCGCGCACGAAGCTCTGGTCGAGCTTCAGCACCTCGATGGGGAAGCGCTTCAGGTAGCCGAGCGAGGAGTTGCCGGTGCCGAAGTCGTCCAGCGCCAGGCGGATCCCCAGGCCACGCAGCTTGCGCAGCTCCGCCATGTTGCTCTCCTCGTTGCCGAGGGTGACGCTCTCGGTGATCTCGAGCAGCAGCGCGGAGGGCGTGAGCCCGGTCTCGCCCAGGATGCGGCCCACGGTGCCGGCCAGGTCAGGCGCGGTGAACTGGCGGGCGGAGAGGTTGACCGCCATGTGGAAGTGATCGCCGTACTCGGCGCGCCAGCGGGCCGCCTGGGCGCAGGCCTCCCGCAGCACCCATTCGCCGATGGGGATGATGAGGCCGGTCTCCTCGGCGAGCGGGATGAACTCCGCCGGGGGCACCAGGCCGAACTCGTGGCTCTGCCAGCGCACCAGGGCCTCGACACCCATGAGGCTCCCGGTCCGGATGTCGAACAGCGGCTGGTAGTGGAGCCTCAGCTCGTCGCGGCGCAAGGCCTTGCGCAGCTCCACCTCGCGTTTCAGGCGTTGCATGGCGGCTTCATGCATGTCGGGGGTGAAGAACTGGGCGCGGTTCCGGCCGCGCTTCTTGGCACGGTAGAGGGCGGTGTCGGCGTTGGCGAGCAGGCTCTTCACGTCGGGGCTGTCTTCGGCCAGCAGGGTGATGCCGATGCTGGCCGTGACGCGCAGCTCGGTCTCATCCAGCAGCATGGGTTTGGCGATGACGCGCAGGATGCGCTCGGCGAGGGCGCTCAGGTCCTCGCGGTCCTCGGCGTCCTCCACCAGCATGATGAACTCGTCGCCTGAGAGGCGCGCCACGGTGTCGCGCTCGGTCACCGAGCGCTGCAGGCGCTGGGCCACGCGCTTCAGCACCTCGTCGCCGATCTGGTGTCCGAGGGAGTCGTTGATGGTCTTGAACTGGTCGAGGTCCAGGAACAGCACCGCGAGCTGCGCCTGGCCGGTGCGGGCGCGGGCGATGGCGCGGCCGAGCTTGTGCTCGCATTGGGTGCGGTTGGGCAGGCCGGTGAGCGGGTCGAAGTTGGCGAGCTGGGTGAGCTGTTCCTCGGCGCGGCGCCGCACCGTCATCTCGGTGCGCAGCTCTTCGGCGATGTCGGCCACGGCGAAACGGATGTTGAGCTGTTCCACCAGGCGCCGGTGCATGCCGTAGGCCATGCGCGCCAGCAACACCACGCCCACGCAGGCCATGACGCCGGCGGTGAGCGGGATGCCGGCGCCCTCGGCGACGAGGCGCAGCGCCATAGGCAGGCCCGAGAGCCCGAGGAAGGTCAGGTAGCAGAAGAAATCCGGGGCGAGCGCCGGCAGCGTCACGGCGGAGGCGCCGAGCACCACCATGGTGAGAAACAGCTGGTGCGCCACGTCGCCGGGCGGGAACAGCAGCACACCGGCCGCGCCCCAACCCAGGGCCGAGACGCAGGTGCCGATGAGGAAGCGGCGGCGCCACAGCGCCACGTCACCGGGGGGAATGCTCTGGTGACGGAAACGGCGGCCCAACAGGCCGCGGCCGAGTTCGATCACGGCCATGGCACCGACCCAGGCTTCCAGCAGGTGCAGGCTGAGCGAGGTCTCGCGGAACACGGCCACGAGCAGGAGCGAGACGGCGAGGCCTGCGAGATGCATCCCGCGGGTGTTCTGATAGAGCAGGTTGGTGAGTTCCGCCTGCACGTGCCTGCCGACATCGCGGCTGGGCACGCGCGGCCCCACCATGGTGGCTATCGCCATCACGTCTCCCGGTCTCCCCCGGCCCATCTTCCGCGGGTCTAGGGTGGACTTGTATCGCCAAGAAATCCCGCGCCAGTGTGCAGACTCGGGGGGCAGCTGTCCAGTACCGAACGCACAGAAATGCGGGTCTTAGGAGAGGTGGTCCTGCCCGATGGGCGGATGGCCCTCAGGCACCCCCATATTGCTTACACTAGACGCAGTCCAGGCGGGAGATCCAAAAGGCGGCCGCGTGGGACCGGGACAGCTCTTCAACCAGTTCATGCTCGTGTACCTGGGGCTGCTCACCCAGATGGGCACCGTGCTGCTCCTGGCAGTGCTGTTCCTGTTGCTCAGGCACTACGCGGACCGGCGTCCCTACTTCTATTCCTGGGCCAGCGCCTGGGTGGCCTTGTCCTTGGCGCTCCTGGTGCTGGTGCTGCGCTACATGGTGCTGCCTTATCTCTTCGGCCCGCTCCCCGAGACGGCGGTGCTCACCCGGGTCTGCTACGGGCTGTATCAGTTCGGCAAGCTGGCGTTCCTGATCCTGCTGCTGCGCGGCACGCTCTTATATGTAGGCGGCCTCGCGGACCCCCCGCTGGGTTACCTGAGGCTCTTGTGGTTCACCGCCGGCGCCATCGCGCTGCTCTCGGCCGCCTTGTCCGGCGACCTCGTGGGCGTGCTCTTCTGCCAGGGCTTCGCCAACACGCTGGTGTTCGGCTGGTGCAGTCTCGCGCTGGCGCGGCTGCCGCGCTCGCGCCACAGCGTGGGTACCCGGGTCACCGGCGCCCTGTTCATCCTGACCACCCTCTTGTGGCTCGCCTATCTACTGGCCTTCACCCATCATTTCTTCCCGCAGTTCGGCGTCGGCGCCGGCACCTGGCAGTTCTTCACCGGTCGCAACACCTACTTCGACCTGGTGCTGGAGATGCTGCTCGCCTTCGGCATGGTGCTGGTGCTGTTCGAGGACACCCGCCGCGAGATCGCCGGTGCTCACCGCGAGCTGCGCATCGCCCACGAGCAGCTGTTGCGCGAGTCCTACGTGGATTCGCTCACCGGCGCCTATAACCGCCGCGCCTTCACCGAGGGCGCCGGCCTCGAGGATGTGCGCGGCACGTTCGGGGCGCTCGCGGTCTTCGACCTGGATAACCTCAAGGACGTGAACGACCGCCACGGCCACAAGTACGGCGACGAGCTGCTCCGGCACTTCGCCTCCATCCTGCGGGCGGGCCTCAGGCCCTCGGACAAGCTCTATCGTCTGGGTGGCGACGAGTTCCTGCTGGTGGTGCCGCGGGCCATCTCCCAGGTGCTGGAGAAGCGCATGCGGGAGATCGCGGCGGCCGCACCGCCGCTCAGCTTCCCGGAGAACGGCTTGAGCTTCGGCATCAGTGCCAGCATCGGCGTGGCGGATTTCCGCAGCGTGGACCAGCTCGAAGCGGCGGTGCACGTGGCCGACCGGGCCATGTACAGCGCCAAGCGCACGCGCAAAGGTGCCCCACGCTGAAGGGGCGGCCGGTCCCGCCCGGTCGGTGCGATTATTTTCCCAAAGACCACAGGGGGCCATCGCCGCCGGGCAGGGGGCCGCGGGGGTACTATAGATGCGGGTGGAGCGGCCTTGCCGCTCCTTGAGGGATGGCCACACTACGGCAGGGCAGGCATGACTATACTTTCGGTAGCCTCAGCGCATGGGGCGCCGCTCCCGGGCCAGGGATAGTGTCGGAACAGAATCTGAGGGCCCTCGTCACACTGATCGGTCTGCTCACCCAGACGGCGATCACGGCGCTCTTGTGGCTGTTCTTCCTGCTGCTCAAGCAGCACGGCGGACGGCGTGCGCATTTCTTCAAGTACTGGACCTACTCCTGGGTGGTGCTGCTCGCCGCCCTGCTACTGCTCGGCGCCGGCTTCTACGGCCTGCCGAACCTCGGCCCGGCGGCCAACAGCCTCGCGAACCTGCTCATGCCCGGGGTGTTCCTGCTCTACCAGCTCGGCAAGCTCCTGTTCCTGCTGCTCCTGGTGCTGGGCACACTCGAGTACGCGGAAGGCAAGGTGGAGCGGCGTACGCTCTACCTCGGGGCGCTGGCGGCGCTCGTCTATTGCCTCGCCTCGTTCGCTTTCACCCGCAACCTGCAGGGGCTGCTGCTGTGGCAGGCGGTGGTGTGCGCGGTGGCGCTCGGCTACGCCACGCTGCGGCTGCTGCGCCTGCCTTATTCGCGCCGCAGCCTCGGCACCCGCGTCACGGGCCTCACCCTGAAGCTCCTGGCCGTGCTCTGGATCGTGTACGCGCTCGCCATATACAAGAACCAGTACCCAGAGACGCCTTACCTCGGCTTCGCCGCCGCCCTCGGGCGCTACAACGGCTACCTGGACGCCATCCTGCAGCTCATGCTCGCCTTCGGCATGGTGCTCATGATCCTGGAGGACGCGCGGCGCGAGACCAACACCGCCCACGCCGAGCTCGCGGTGGCCCACGAGAAGCTGCTGCACGAATCGCTCACCGATCCGCTCACCAACGTCTATAACCGGCTGGCGTTCACCCGCGGCGTGTTCCTGCAGACCGTGGGGGCCACTTTCGGCTCGGTGTTCATCTTCGACCTGGACAACCTCAAGCACGTGAACGACAGCCACGGCCACGAGGCCGGCGATGAGCTGCTCAAGCACTTCGTCATGTCCTTGCGCGGCGGCCTGCGTCCGGCGGACCAGCTCTACCGCTGGGGAGGCGACGAGTTCCTGCTGCTCCTGCCCGGCGCCACCTATGCCAGCGTGGCGCCGCGTCTCAACCAGCTGTTGCACCAGACCCCGCCGCTCGCCATGTTTGACGGCAGCGTCAACCTCAAGCTCGAGGTCAGCATGGGGGGTGCCGACTACCAGGACCCGGAGACCCTGCGCGCGGCGGTCAACAGCGCCGACCGGGCCATGTACGAGCAGAAGCGCATCCACAAGACCGCCCCCCCGCCCCGGGAGCCGGGCGTAGGCGACGCGGTGACCTGAGCCCCGCCGGTACACATCTATATAGAGGGACAGGGCACTTGTGGCCCCCACCGGGGTCATAAGGCCTGCATCTTTCCATCGCATCCCGAGGAGCAGACATGAAAGGCATTACGAAACAGGCGCTTGCGGCGGCCGTCGGCGCGCTGTTGGTCTCCGCTGCCGCCAGGGCGACCGCCGCTGAGGCGGATTGGGTGAAGGAGAGCAACCAGGACGCCATGGTGCTGCTCAAGGTCACCGGGGAATTCACCCCGGAGTTCGCCGGGCGCAGCGGTGTAGATGGCCTCGACGACAAGATCTTCGACCTGAAGCCAGCCGTCTTCGAGCGGCGCCAGCAGGCGACCGGAGCGGCGTTGAAGGAACTCGAGGTGCGGCAGAAGAGCGCCACCGACCCGAACGTGAAGCAGGACCTGGAGATCCTGATCGCTTCCGGCCAGAAGAACATGACGAGCTCCGCCCTGGACAAGCAGTACATGCTCGATTTCATCGACGCGGCGCAGATCGAGTTCAGTGGCATCCGCTTCCTGCTGGACAAGCAGGTGCCCAAGGAGCGGCAGAAGGCGGCCCTCACGCGCCTCAAGCTCTACGCCGGCGATGAGCCGGGCGTGACCCCGCTCACCGTGCTCGCTGAGCAGCGCACCGAGGAGCGCTTCGCCGTGCAGGGCCTCACCGGACCCTACGTGCAGGAAGTGCAGGACGGCATGGACAACGGCAAGCAATACATGGACGGCATCCAGCAGCTCTTCCAGCAGAGCGGCCTCAGCGGCTGGGAGGACGACTTCGCCAGGCTCAAGCAGCAGGACCAGGACTACAACGACTGGCTGAAGAAGAACCTGCTGCCCCGCACCCGCCAGGAAGTGCGTCCGCCGGCCCCCATCTACGCCGACAACCTGGTGCGGGTGGGTGTGGACATCCCGCCTGAGCAGCTGATGCGCATGGCGGAGTTCTCCTTCACCGAGATCCAGCACCAGATGGAGGCCCTAGCGCCGCAGGTGGCCGCACTCAAGGGCTACAAGAGCACCGACTACCGCGACGTGATCCATGAGCTGAAGAAGGACCAGATCACCGGTGATGCCGTGCTGCCCTTCTACAAGCAGCGCCTCGCCGCCATCGAGGACATCATCCGCAAGGAGCACATCGTCACGTTGCCGGAGCGCCAGGCCTCCATCCGCCTCGCCTCCGACGCCGAGACCGCCCAGACCCCGGCCCCGCACATGGTGCCGCCGCGCCTCATCGGCAACACCGGCCAGTACGGCGAGTTCGTGCTGCCGCTGAACCTGCCGCCGAAGCCCGGCCAGGCCGCGGAGAAGTTCGACGACTTCACCTTCGATGCCGCCGGCTGGACCCTCACCGCCCACGAGGCGCGCCCCGGGCACGAACTGCAGTTCGCCTCCATGGTGGAGCACGGCGTGTCCATCGCCCGTGCGCTGTTCGCCTTCAACAGCGCCAACGTGGAGGGCTGGGGCCTGTACTCCGAAGCCGAGATGCAGCCCTACGAGCCGCTGGACGGCCAGCTCATCACCGAGCAGCTCAGGCTGCAGCGCGCGGCCCGGGCGTTCCTGGACCCGATGCTGAACCTGGGGATGATCACGCCGGAGGAGGCGCGCCAGTTCCTGCAGCAGGAGATGTGCCTGTCACCGGCCTTCGCCAAGTCCGAGGTGGAGCGCTACACCTTCCTCTCACCGGGCCAGGCCACGAGCTACTACTACGGCTACAGCCGCCTCATGGCCATCCGCGGCGAGGCCGAGGTGAAGCTCGGTGCCGCCTTCGACCGGCAGAAGTTCAACGACTTCATCCTGAGCCAGGGCTTGTTGCCGCCGGACCTGATGCAGAAGGCCGTGGACGAAATCTTCATCCCCGGCCAGCTGAAGAGATAAGCCGCAGGAAACGAGGCCCTCCTCCTCAAGACGGAGGAGGGCCTTTTCATGTCCGGGTTCAGGTGGCGGTGATGCCGAGCTTGCGCAGTAGCAAGGGACCCGTCTCCACCAGCACCACCCCGAGCAGGATCAGCGCGCAGCCGAGGGTGGCCGGCAAGGTCAGACGCTCGTGCAGCAGTACCGCCCCGGCCAGCGCCGCGAACACGCTCTCCAGGCACATGATGAGCGCCGCTTCCGCCGGCGGCGTGTGCTTCTGGGCCAGCACGCCGAAGGTGTAGGCGAGGCCGCCGGAGATCAGCCCGATGTAGAGCAGCGGCAGTAGCCCCGAGACCGTACCTGCCACGGTCGGAGACTCGAACAGGAAGCCCGCCGGCAGCGCCAGGGCCGTGGTCACGGCGTACTGCATGAAGGAGAGGAAGAAGGGCCGGTGGCTGCGCTGCAGGAACACCGCGATGAGGGTGATGGCGAGCGCCCAGGCGAAATCCGACACCACCATCAGGATGTCCCCGAGCCGCCAGTGCTGCGCCTGTCCGTCGTCCGCCAGGAGCCAGGCTCCATATATAGATACACCGCAGGCCACCAGCACCAGGGCCCGGGGCTTCTGACCGGAGATCGCCCAGAACATGAAAGGCACGATCACCACATAGAGGGCGGTGAGGAAGCCGCCGTTGGTGGCGCTGGTGGTGAGCAGGCCCGTCTGCTGCAGGCAGCTGCCGGTGCAGAGGCACAGGCCCACGATCAGGGCCTGGATCCAGTCGATGCGTCTCAGGGGCGCCGTGGCACGCTTGGCCTCGTAGAGCATGAAGGGCAGCAAGGCCAGCGCCGAGATTAGGAAGCGCGCCCCCACGATGGTGATGGGCGGCATGCTGTCGTTGGCGTATTTCTGGGCCACGAAGGCCGTGCCCCAGATGAAGGCGGTGAGCAGCAGCAAGAGGTCGGCTTGCAGACGGTTCATGGGTTCCCTTTAGGTGTCTTTCGCTTCGGCTTGCAGCCAGTCCACCAGGGCTTGCACCGCGGGGCTCTGGGAGCGGCTCCGAGGATAGACGGCGTAGAAGGCGAGTTCCACCGGCAGCGCGATGTCGAAGGGTTTCACCAGGCGCCCCGCCGCCAGTTCCGCCTGCACCAGGGGTTCGGAGGCGAGCGCCACGCCCTGGCCTTCGATGGCCGCCTGGATCAGCACGTTCATGTCCTCCACCACCATGCCCTCGTGGGCATCGATGCCGCGCACCCCGGCGAGCTCCAGCCACTGCTGCCAGTGGCGGTGGGTGGTGTCGTGCAGGAGCGAGGTGTATTTGAGGTCGGCGGGCTTCCGTAACGGGTGCTCACCCTCCAGCAGCCGCGGCGCGCACACCGGGAACTCCACCGGCGTGAAGAGCCGGAGCGCCGTCACGCCAGGCCAGCGGCCGCGGCCGTAGCGGATGGCGAGGTCGATGCCGTCCCGGTCGAAGTTGGTGAGCTGGGGCGAGGTGCTCAAGCGGATCTCGAGTTCGGGATGCGCCTTCTGGAACTTGTGCAACCGCGGCACCAGCCAGCGTGCCGCGAGCGAGGCCAGGGTGCTCACGGTGATGATGTGCTTCTCGTGATCCACCCGCACCGCTTCCACCGCGTCGCGGATCTGGTCGAAGGCCGCCTGCACCCCGAAGGCGAACTCGCGCCCGCGGGCGGTGAGTTGCAGGCCCCGCGGCAGGCGGTGGAAGAGCTCGCAACCCAGGAACTCCTCCAGCTGCTGCACCTGGCGGCTCACGGCCCCGTGGGTCACGTGCAGCTCCACCGCGGCCTTGCTGAAGCTGCCGTGGCGGCTGGCGGCTTCGAAGGCCTTGAGAGTGTTGGGGGGAGGGAGGTTGCGCATGGGTTACCCGTGAGTAAAAAGCACACCAAACCGTGAAAAAAACTCGTTTGCCCCTTATATCAGGCGGACTTTAGAATAATGTCGTGTGAATATTCCTGACAGTATAACCCATCATGAAAAACCTGCCTCCTGAAGAGACGCTCGATCCCGAGGATTGGGAGGGCTTCAAACGCCTCGCCCACCAGGCGTTGGAAGACTCGCTCGACTATCTCGCCACGGTGCGCGAGCGCCCGGCCTGGCAGCCCTATCCGGAGGAAGTGCGCCGGAAGCTGGTGACGCCGCCGCCTCGGGAAGGGCAGGGCGCCGAAGGGGCCTACCGGGACTACCAGGAACTGGTGGCACCCTGGCCGCGCGGCAACATCCATCCGCGCTTCTGGGCCTGGGTCATCGGCACCGGCACGCCCATGAGCGTGGTGGCGGAGATGCTCATGGCCACCATGAACGTGAACGCCACCGGCTTCGACCAGAGTTCCACCCATGTAGAGCTACAGATCCTCTCCTGGTTCAAGGAGTTGATGGGTTTCCCCGCGGAAGGGAGCGGCATCCTGGTGAGCGGCGGTTCCGTGGCAAACCTGGTGGCACTCAACGTGGCGCGCAGCGCCAAGGCGCCATTCGCGGTGCGCAAGCAAGGCGTGAGCGGTAAGCCGCGGCTCATGTTCTACGCCTCCAGCGAGGCCCACAACTCCGTGCAGCGGGCCCTGGAACTGATGGGCTTGGGTGCCGAGTCCTTGGCGTATGTCCCCGTCAATGAAGACTACAAGGTCGATACGAGCGCCTTGAAGGCGCGCATCGCAGCGGATCGTCGCGCCGGGCACCTGCCCCTTTGCGTGGTGGCCAATGCCGGCACCGTGAACACCGGCGCGGTGGACGACATCGACGTCATCGCCGACTTCTGCCGCGACGAGCAGCTGTGGTTGCACGTGGATGGCGCCTTCGGCGCCCTGGCCATACTGGATCCGGCACGCCGCGGCCTGCTCAAGGGCATGGAGCGGGCGGATTCCCTGGCCTTCGACCTGCATAAGTGGATGTACCTGCCCATGGACGTGGGCTGTGTCCTGGTGCGCTCGGAGCAGGCACACCGCGACGCTTTCGCGGTGCCCGCCAGTTACCTGGCGCAGCAGCAGGGCGGCATGTCCGGTGGTCCGCGCTCCACCTCGGACTACGGGCCGCAGCTCTCCCGCAGCTTCCGTGCCCTCAAGGTATGGATGAACATCAAGGCCTACGGCCTGGATAAGTTCGCCAGGCTCATCGCCCAGAACGTGCGCCAGGCGGAATACCTGGCGGAGCGGGTGCGCTCCGAGCCGGACCTGGAACTCATGGCCCCGGTGCCGCTCAACGTGGTGAACTTCCGCTATCGGGCCCCCGGTCTCGTGCCGGAGGCCGAGGACGCGTTGAATTCCCGGATCCTGGTGGAGATGCAGCGGCGCGGCATCGCGGCGCCGTCGTCCACGGTCCTGAAAGGGCGCTTCTGCATCCGCGTGGCCATCACCAACCACCGCAGCCGGCGCGAAGACTTCGATGCCCTGGTGGAGGGTACCCTCGCCCTCGGCCGGGGGTTCGCCCGCTGAAGATGGAGGACCCGAGACACCCATGCCCCTATCCGGCCTGATACTGAGCGAGCTTGAGCAAGCACCCCGGGAATTCGGGAAGTTCCTCACCGCGGTGCCGGTCTCGGCCTGGGACTGGAAGCCCCAGGACTGGGGCGGCTGCCCCGGGGAGGCCTTCTCCCTGCGCGAGCACCTCTGCCACGTGCGCGACTTCGACCTCCTGGGCTATCGGGAGCGCTTCCGCCGCACCCGCGAAGAAGCCAATCCCGTGCTCCCGACCTTGGACGGCTATGTCCTGGCGCGAGAGCGGGGCTATGGGAACACCGATCCCCATGAGGCGCTGGCCGCGTTCGCCGCGGCCCGGGTCGAGACCCTCGCCATCATCCGGGGCTTCGCGCCCGCGGAGCTCGCGCGTCCCGCGGACTTCGCCGAGTACGGCCAGGTCACCTTAAGCGGACTGGTGCATTACCTCTCGGCCCATGACCGGCAGCATCTCGCCTGCCTCCACTGGCTCCTGGGCAAGCACGCCGACGCTGCATGAAGTCCTTGCATCCATACGCGGAGATCCACGCATGATGAAGCTTTATTACTCTCCCGGCGCATGCTCCATGGGTGAGGCTGGCGGTTCTGGCGCGAGCACTGCTCGCGCCCGGCCGAACGACCAGCCAGGGATGGCTGGGCTGGAAGGCACACCAGGGATGGGTCTGTGACTCCGGAGGTATACGCAGGATGAAGCTCTACTATTCACCCGGTGCCTGCTCCATGGCTCCTCATATTCTCTTAGAGGAGATCGGCGTCCCCTACGAGGCGGTGCTGGTGGCCATCGCCGAGGGCAAGACCCGCACCCCGGAGTACCTCGCCATCAATCCCAAGGGCCGGGTGCCGGCGCTGTTCACGGTGGAAGGGGAGGTCCTCACGGAGGTGCCGGCCATCTCCTGCTACCTCGCCGAGCATTCCCCCGGCGTGAGACTCCTGCCCCAGGGCGGTCTGCCGCTCGCCCGTTGCGTCGAGTGGTTCAACTGGCTCTCGGGCACGGTGCACACCATGGCCTTCGGCCAGTTCTGGCGCGCCCACCGCTTCCTGGACGACGAGCAGCTGTTCCCGCCCCTCAAGGACAAGGGCCGCCGCAACATCCTGGAGCACTTCGCGTTCATCGAAGGCCGGCTCAAGGACCGGAACTGGGCGGTGGGCCAGGCTTACACGGCGGTGGATGCGTATCTCCTGGTGTTCTTCCGCTGGGGCCACCGCATCGGTCTCGACATGCGTGCGGGCTATCCGCACTGGACCCGCCACGCGGAGCGGGTGCTGGAGCGCCCCGCGGTGCAACGCGTTCTCCAACAGGAAGGGGTCTCGGCCTGGGGCCCTCCGGAATAATGATGAGGTGACACATGACACACAAGGCGATCAACTTCCGACAGAAGTTCAGTCTCTTCTCCGAACACTGGAAGCCTAAGGTGGTCGCGGAGATGAACGACTACCAGTTCAAGCTGGCGAAGATCCAAGGCGAGTTCGTCTGGCACAGCCACGCCGAGACCGACGAGACCTTCCTGATCATCGAAGGCCTGTTGCGCCTCGAGTTCCGGGATGGCGCCGTGGACTTGAAGCCCGGCGAGATGTACGTGGTGCCCAAGGGCGTGGAGCACCGGCCGGTAGCGGTGAAGGAGTGCCAGATCATGCTCATCGAACCGCGCGGCACCGTGAACACGGGCGATGTGGGTGGGGCCATGACCGCTGAGAACGACGTCTGGATCTAAGCTTCCGGCGAAACCCCATATATAGTTGCGGTCAATAGCCTCGATAATGGGACTAAAAGCGTCGAATCCTCTCATCCCGCCGGTGAGTCAGGCCTAAATAGCCGTGGATTCAGCCTCAATCCTGGGTATACTTCTCCTCCGGATATTGTCAAATAAACATATGCCAGGGAGGGCTCACCAGGAGGCGAGGCGATGGCCAAGCATTACGTGCGGGTGACCTTCTACAGCCGCGAGGCGCCGCTGCAAGTGACGATCGGCGATGTGGATGCAGAGGACATCATCGGCGGGGTGAAGGGCCTCGCCGCCGGCGGCAAGGACATCCAGGCGTTCTATCTCTTCCCGGTGAGTGAGCACGTGAGCGCGCTCATCTCCGTGGCGGAGATCCAGTCGCTGCAGTTCAGCACCAAGCCCAACGGCGGCATATGGACGCCGCCGGTGATGACGGCGGGCGTGGCGTTCTACCTCAAGGGGCGGCGCGAGCCCCTGCTCCTGGACTACACCGGCACCGGCCCCCTGGACGACATGTTCCACGGCCTGGCCGAGACGCGCTACGGCGAGGAGCTGCCCGGCTGCATCATGCTGGCCGACGGCAACGGCGAGCCCGCGTTCTTCCGCCTGGACGAGGTCCAGTACGCCATCGTGCGCACCGACCTCATCCAGAAGCCCTCCTGACCCCTAAGGCTGCGGCGCGCCGTTCATCACGGGCACGTACACCGGGAAGCCCGGGTTGCGCCGCTCCTCGAAGATGATGCGCGTCTCGATGTGCACCACCTCGGGGCGCGAGGCGAGCGCGTCGATGAGGAAGCTCCGCAGGTGCTCCACATCGCGCACCGCCACGTGCAGCAGGAAGTCGTCGTCGCCGGAGACGTGGTAGAAGGACACCACCTCGTCCCGCTTCAGCACATGGCTGCGGAAGGAATCGATCTCCTCCTTGCCATGGCGGCTCACTTGCAGGCAGATCATCGCCTGGGCGCCCACGCCCACTCCCTTCGGGTTGAACTCGGCGTAGAACCCGGAGATGGCGCCGCCGTCCACCAGGCGGCGCACCCGGGCGATGCAGGTGGATGCGGCGATGCCTACCCGGGCGGCCAAGACCTTGTTCGGCACACGGGCGTTATTCCGCAGCTCCCGCAGAATATGCAGGTCTGTCTTATCGAAGTTCATTTCTAGCCCCCAATTTCCGACATTTATTCATGGCCATCCTTGGCCTGCCGGAATATATGCTCCTTCGGGGGAAGAATCCAGAATCAACCGTCAAACCAGGCTGCATATGCAGCCTCAAGGCGGGGCGGGTTCAGCGGGCCTTGAGGCGGCCGGTGAGCTCCGGCGCCGTGAGCCGCTCCCCGTCGTAGCCCTGCACCTCCCCGAACCGCGCCGCCCGGGCCTGCCACTCGGTCCGGGCCTGCTGCATCTCCTCGGTGCTGCGGCCCACGAAGTTCCACCACAGGAGCACGTCCTCCCGCAGGGGCTCGCCGCCCAGGAGGAAAGCCCGGGCGTGACCCTTGTTCCCGAGCGAGACCCGCTCGCGCCCCGGCCCCAGGTAATAGAGCGTGCCCGGCGCCATGGGCTGGCCCTCCAGCGTCATCTCGCCTTCGATGAGGAAGAGCGCGTGCTCGAAGGCGGGATTCAAGGGCAGCCGGCGGCTGCCGCTGTCCCGGCAGACGATGTCCAGGCCCGCGAGCGGCGTATAGGCCTTCGCGGGCGAGCGCTCGCCCAAGGCCTCGCCCACGATCAGGGTCATCTCGAGCCCATCGCGCCGGATGTCCGGGAGCCTCGGATGGTGGTCGAAGGCGGGCTCGCCATGGCGCCGGCTCTCGGGCAGGGCGATCCAGAACTGCAGGCCGTGGATGCCCGGCGGATGCTCGGCCGGCGTCTCCTCGGAATGGGAGATGCCCCGGCCCGCGGTCATGAGGTTGAGCTGTCCGGGTTCGATGTGCTGCAGCGAACCCAAGCTGTCCCGGTGCAGCACGCTGCCCTCGAAGAGCCAGCTCACCGTCTGCAGGCCCATGTGCGGATGCGGACCCACCCGCATCCCTTCATCCTGCGGTTTCAGGGTGACCGGGCCGTAGTGATCCAGGAAACACCAGGCACCCACGCGCCGCCGCAGCCGGTGGGGCAGGGCGCGACGCACCTGCATCCCGCCGCCCACTGTCGCCTCATGGGCGGGGAGGGCCTCGATCGTCGGGCGCGTAGCCGCGTCGTCGTTTGACTTATCCATGGGCATTAACTTTTCTTAAGGTTTCAGGGCTGGCGTGTAGGCAGAGTATATTCCCAGCCCCCTTCCCCTTAGTGACATGGAGTTCCGCCATGCGCGTCACCCCCTTGCTGGCTTGTTCGATCCTTCTCGCCGCCGCTCCGGCCTTCGCCGCGGCCCCCGCCCACTACAAGCTCGAGAAGAGCATCCTGCTCGGCGGCGACGGCGGCTGGGACTACCTCACCTACGACGCCGACGGCCAGCGCCTGTTCCTGTCCCGCGCCACCCGCGTCATGGTGGTGGACCCGGTGAGCGGCAAGGTCCTGAAGGAGATCCCGGGCACCGACGGCGTGCATGGCATCGCCCTCGCCCACGACTTGGGAAAGGTTTTCACCAGCAACGGCCATGAGAGCACCGTCACCGTGTTCAGCTTGAAGACCCTGGAGCAGACCGACAAGGTGAAGGTCACGGGCGAGAACCCCGACGCCATCGTCTACGAACCCATCACCCGGCGAGTGTTCACAATGAACGGCCGCAGCGACAGCTCCACCGTCATCGACGCCGCCAGCGACAAGGTCGTCGCCACCATCCCGCTGGACGGCCGGCCCGAGTTCGCCGTGGCCGACGGCAAGGGCAAGGTGTTCGTGAACATCGAGAGCAAGAGCGAGCTCTCCGAGATCGACGCCGCCACCGGCAAGGTGGTGAAGACATGGTCCCTCGCCCCCTGCGAGAGCCCCTCCGGCCTCGCCATGGACAAGGAGCACCGGCGCCTCTTCTCCGGCTGCGACAACAAGCTCATGGCGGTGAGCGATGCGGACACCGGTAAGGTCGTCGCCACCTTCCCGATAGGCGAAGGGGTGGACGCCACCCGTTTCGACCCAGGCACGCAACTCGTCTTCAGCTCCAACGGCGAGGGCACCCTCACCGTGGCCCATGAAGACAGCCCGGACAAGTACACGGTGCTCGAGAACGCCCCCACCCAGAAGTTCGCCCGCACCATGGCGCTCGACCCGGCCACCCACACCGTCTACCTCGTCACCGCTGACGTGAAGGTCGAGCCCTCGGTCCCCGAGGGCCAGCGGCCCAAGCGCACCGTGCTGCCCAACAGCTTCAGGGTACTGGTGATGGCACCGAAACAGTAATAGAGAGAAAAAGGGGCGGCCGGGAGGCCGCCCCTTCGCTATCGGGGCGGCGCACTGCGGCGGCGGGAAGGCCCGGCTCCCAAGGCCGGGTCTGTCGCACATGACAAACGCCACTATCCGCCGCCCCCGCCGGCCGGGCATGATTGCCTCATCGGCTATATATAAAGGCATACGGGGCTGAATATGCAGGACCAGAAGAAGCCATCCCTCTTCGCCAACCGGGACTTCAAGCTGCTGTTCTTCGGCAGCAGCATCTCCGCCCTGGGCGACCAGTTCACCCTCGTGGCCCTGCCCTGGCTCGTGCTCAAACTCACCGGCAACCCGGCCGCGCTCGGCCTGGTGCTCGCCGCCATGGCGCTGCCCCGCGCCGTGTTCATGCTCATCGGCGGGGCGGTGGTGGACCGCATGTCGCCGCGCCGCGTGCTGCTCGTCTCCCGGGCCGTGAACGCCGTGTTCATCGCGCTCCTGGCGACCCTCGTCATGGCTGGCGCCATCCAGATGTGGCTCGTGTACCTGGTCGCGCTCGGCGTCGGCATCTCCACCGCCTTCGTGTACCCGGCGGGCAGCTCCATCATGCCGCAGCTCGTGGAGCAGGATCAGCTCAACTCCGCCAACGCCGCGTTCATGGGCATGCGCCAGCTCTGCATGTTCCTGGGGCCGGTGCTCGCCGGCTTCGTCATCGCCGGCGGCAGCAAGCTCGCGCCCACCGCGCTGCAGGACGCCACCGGCATGGGCTGGGCCTTCACCATCGACGCCGTGAGCTTCATCTTCTCGCTCGTCTCCCTGTGGATGGTGCGCATCCACACCGACTACCACCCGCCCAAGACCGAGGGCGGCGTGCTGGCGGACGTCATGAAGGGCCTCAAGGGCGTGTGGCAAGACGTGCCGCTGCGCGCCTTCATCCTCTACGTGAGCGCGGTCTCCGTGTTCGTGGGCGGCCCCATCCAGGTGGGCTTGCCGGTGCTCGCCAACTCGCGCCTCGACCTCGGTGCGGCCTCGCTCGGCATCCTCATGACCGCCAACGGCGGCGGCATCATCGTCGGCAGCGTGCTGTCCGGCATCGGCGCCAAGCTCTCCCGCGGCCGGCTCGGCATAATGGTGCTCTGCATCGACTTCACCGTGGGCCTCGCCGTCATCCTGCTGACCCAGGTGCATTCCACGCTGGCCGGCGCCGCGCTGCTCGGGCTCACGGGACTCCTCGGCGGCATCGCCCAGATCTCCGTGTTCACCTGGATCCAGCGGCGCGTGCCTCAGGCCATGCTCGGCCGCACCATGAGCGTCGTCATGCTCACCTTCCTGGGGCTGGGGCCGCTCTCGGCCGCCGTGGCCGGCGCGCTCCTGAGCGTCGTCTCGCTCACGGCGCTCTTCGGCGGCGCCGGCATCGCCTTGAGCGTCACCGCCGCCTTCTGCCTCACCCGGCCTTCGCTGCGCAGCATCGGCGTGACGAAACCCCTCCAGGCCTGAATCGATCCCGCCCGGCGCCGATTGTGACAAGCCCTTCGGCGCCGGGCGGCGGCTAATGCCCTGAATCCCCGGCAGAATCCTGAGTAGGCCCTGGCCTACAAGTTGCTTCGTTCTCTAACTACCTCCCTCCGGTCTTTCCCGTCTTGCCGTTCCCGGCCGGGCGGGTCCACACTTTCCCAGTTGGGGAACCGGCTCATAAAGCCGGTGTCAGACACACACTGCAGGTCGCGCCTGAGAGGGAAATTCGGCCCGCGTAGCAGGTGGAGAAGATGGAGTCGCCCAAGCTGAACAAGGTTGCGGTAAGCGATCTCAAGATCGGCATGTATGTCGATCAGCTGGATCGCCCGTGGACGGAGACCCGGTTCATGTACCAGGGTTTCTTCGTGCGCAACCAGGAGACCCTCGACGAGCTCGCGCGCGTCTGCAAGTTCGTGTTCGTCGACGCGGACCACGATGCCGGCGACACCCCGAGCCAGCGCCCCCCGAAATCCGTCCCCGAGCGCTACCCCGTGACCCAGCCGGTGGAGCGCGAGATCGTGCGCGCCAAGGCCATCCACCAGGAAGCGACCGCCGCCACCAAGGCCATCTTCACCCAGATGCTGCAGAGCGGCCGGCTGGACGTGGAGCTGGCGCGCGCCACCGTCGCCCCCATGCTCGACAGCATGCTGCGCAACCCCAACGCGCTCGTGTGGCTCACGCGCATGAAGCAGCACGACTCCTATATATTCAGCCACGCCCTCAACTGCTCCATCTGGGCCCTGGCCTTCGCCCGGCACTTAGGGCTCGACAAGGACGAGATCTACGAAGTGGGCCTGGGGTGCCTGCTCATGGACGTGGGCAAGACCCAGCTCCCGCTCACCCTGCTCCTGAAGCCGGGCCCGCTCAACGGCGACGAATTCAAGCTCGCCCAGAGCCACGTCTCCGTGAGCCGCAACATCATCCGCGGCATGGACGGCATCACCCCGCGCATCCTCGAGCTGGTGCAGAACCACCACGAGCGCTTCGACGGCAGCGGCTACCCCTTCGGCGTCGAAGGCAAGGAGATCCCCACCCTCGCCAAGATCGCCGGCATCGTCGACACCTACGACGCCCTGGTGAGCTTCCGCCCCTATGCCGGCGAGCGCCCGCCCCACGAGGCCATGCGCTACATCTACGGCCTGCGCGGCAGCCTGTTCCAGGACGAAGTGGTGGTGAAGTTCATGCAGGTGGTGGGGGCCTTCCCCACGGGCTCCGTGGTCGAGCTCAACACCGGCGCCGTGGGCGTCGTGCTCGCCCAGAACCAGCAGCGCCTGCGTCCGCGGCTCGCGCTCGTCACCGACGACCACAAGCAGCGCATGGTCCAGCCGGCGGTGGTGGACATGATGTACGACAACCCCTGGTCCGACACCGCCAAGTTCTGGATCGACAGGTGCCTCCAGAACGGCGCTTACGGCGTGGACCCTCAACGGCTCGGCCTCTAAAAAGCTACTGCGCTCGGCATAACTTCGTTACGGTCCGGCTCGCACTCCTCACGTACACCAAGAGTACGCTCCGGGTGCTCGCCTCCCGCGCCTCGTTCTGCCTTCGCTCGTCACGCTTTTTAGGTAGTGCTTTTTGGCATCCATATAATTGATAATCGGATGCATGAAAGAGCCTCAGCGATATTTTGGTTGCATCCGGGACAAGCCCGATGCGCGTGATCACAAATACGTACCCTCCGCGGCCCATCTCAGCAGTGCGCCTGCCAAGGTCGACCTGCGGCCCCAGTGCCCGCCGGTCTACGATCAGAGCCCGCTCAACAGCTGCACCGCCAATGCCACCGCCGCCGCCATCGAGTTCGAGCGCATGCGCTTGAAGCTCGCGCCGGATTACACCCCCTCGCGGCTCTTCATCTACTACAACGGCCGCAAGCTCGCCGGCACCGTGGCCAAGGACGCCGGCATGCCCCTGCGCGACGCCATCAAGTGCGCCGCCAAGCAGGGCGATTGCCCCGAAACCCAGTGGCCCTATGACCCCGCCAAGGTGCTGGAGGCCCCGACCCCGCAGTGCTACGACTCCGCCATCAAGCACGGCAAGCTCAGCTACCAGGCCGTGCAGCAGGATCTGGCCCACATGAAAGCCTGCCTCGCCGCGGGCCGGCCCTTCGTGCTCGCCATCCACGTCTATTCCGGCTCCGAGACCCCCGCGGCCAAGGCCAGCAACACCTTCCCCACGCCCCGGAAGGGCGAGACCTTGGTCGGCACCCACGCCGTCATGGCCGTGGGCTATGACGATGGGCCGGGCCACCTCATCATCCGCAACTCCTGGGGGCCCCATTGGGGGCAGGGCGGCTACTTCTTCCTGCCCTATGACTACGCCGCCAACCCGGCCTACGCCGGGGACCTCTGGACCTTGAGCGTTACCCCCTCCTGAGGGGCTAGTAAAACTATGCCGAGCGCAGCATCATCTTATCCGTCATCCCGGCGAAGGCCGGGATCCAGTTCTTCATAGGTCGCATCATCAAACTCTGCACGGGAGACCGCCATGAGCAAAGGTATGGAGAGGAAGAAAGAAGACCGGAAGAAGCCCCAGAAGAGCCTCAAGGAGAAGCGCGCGGAAAAAGCCGCCAAGCGCGCCGCGCGCTCCTAAGACAAAAACCGTTTCGGAAGATAAAAAAGCCGTCGCCCTTCAGAGCGACGGCTTTTTATTGCCTTGTTCCCGTCGCACTGCGCCAGGGTGAGCTGCGAGAGCAGCGAACGCCCGTGCAGGAGCACGGGCAGGTCCGCCGGCGTAGCAAGGATGCGGAGCCGGGTAGGTGGCGTCAGCCACCCGGAATCTTTGCTCTTGGGTCACCAGCCCTGAAAACCATCAAGACTTGAGTCCGAGCTATTGCCTCGTCGCCGTCGCCGCCCGCCATGATTGCGAATGCCACCAGGCCTCGAAATCCGCCGCCGGCAGCGAGCGGCTGATGAAGTAGCCCTGGGCCGTGTCGCAGTTCAGCTTGCGCAGCTTCACGAGCCCGGCCCGGGATTCCACCCCTTCGCCCACCACCTTGAGCCCCATGTTGTGGCCGAGCTCGATGGTGGAGCGCACGATGATCTCGTCGTCCTCGCTGTGCTCCAGGCCCTTCACGAAGGAGCGGTCGATCTTGAGCTCGTCCAGCGGCAGGCGCTTCAGCTGCGCCATGGAAGAGTAGCCCGTGCCGTAGTCGTCGATGGAGAGCATCATGCCGAGCTTGCGCAGGCGGCGGAAGGCGACCACCGCCTGGGCCACGTCCTCCATCACCGCGCTCTCGGTGATCTCCAGCGCCAGCTGCTCCGCGTCCGCGCCCGCTTCCTTCACCGCCAGCTGCACGTCCTCGATGAAGCCGTCGTGGCGCAGGTCGTGGGCCGAGACGTTCACCGCGAGCCTGAGCTCCATGCCCGACTTGTACCAGGCGGCGGCCTGGGTGCAGGCCTGGCGCAGCGCCCAGGAGGTCACGAGGTTGATGTTCCCCGTGTGCTCCAGCATGGGCACGAAGTCCGCCGGCGGGATCAGGCCGTAGAGCGGGTGCTGCCAGCGCACAAGTGCCTCTGCGCTGTGCACCGCGCCCAGGGCCAGGTCCATCTTCGGCTGATAGTGCAGCACCAGGTCCCCGTGCTCGATGGCGCTCTGCAGCTCCCCGAGCAGGCTGAGGCGCAGGCGGCTGAAGCGGTCCTGGCTGCCGTCGTAGATGGCGTGGGCGAGGCGCTTCTGCTTCGCCGTCCATTTCGCCATGTCCGCATGGCGCAAGAGCGTCGCCGCGTCGTTGCCGTGGTCCGGGTAGCTCGCGAGGCCGATGCCGGCGGCGAGATGCAGCGTCAGCCCGTCGGCGTTGAAGGGTTTGGCGAAGGTCGCCGAGACCCGCGCGATGTGCTCGGGGATCTCCCGCGCCGTGGTATCGCGGAGCAGCACGCCGAACTCGTCGCCCGCCAGGCGCGCCACCTCGTTGCCTTCCCCGGCGGAGGCCGTGAGCCGCTCGCCCACTTCCCGCAGCAGCCGGTCCCCGGCCTCGTAGCCCAGGGTGTCGTTGATATCCTTGAAACGGTCCAGGCCCACGATCATCACCGCCGTGCGCCGGTCCGAGCCCGCCACCTTGGTGATCGCCTCGGCCGTGAGCCGCTCCAGTAGCGGGCGGTTCGCGAGGCCGGTGAGCGCGTCCCGCTCCGCATGGCGGCGGATCGAGGCCTCGCGCTCCGCGATGGCCCCCTGCATGCGGTTGAACTTCTGCACCAGGTCCCCGAGCTCGCCCTTGTGGCGCAGGGTGATCGGTTCCGAATAGTCGCCCGCCTCGATGGCGTCGGCCCGGTCCACCAGCACCCGCACCGGCCGCACCACGTGGCGCGAGAGCAGCCAGGCCCCGAGCAAGGCCAGGATGAGCGTCACGCCGAACATCTCCAGGAGGCGCGTCCACCAGGTCTCGTAGCCCGCGAGTGCCGCGTCCAGGGAGCGCTGCAGGAGCGCCGTCACCGGCCGTCCCGGCGCGCCCGCGAGCGGCAGCGCGGCGCCGAGCCAGGTCTCGCCGCCGAGCGGCATGCGCTCTGCCGGCTTCGCTCCCGAACCGAGACCCGCGGCCGCGGCCGCGGGCAGGGTGGTGGCGAGCGGATGCCAACTCCCGTCCGGCATCTGCTCCAAGAAACTCACCTGCAGCGAGGTCAGCTGCGCGTACTGCTGCGCGAGCGCCGCGTCCACCCGGAAGCCCAGCAGCACCCAGCCCACCCGGTTCGGCGCCCGCAGCGGCGCCGCCGTCAGCTGGTACACCGTGTCCCCCAGGTCCAGGAACAGGGGATGCGCCGCCGCATAGGGCAGGGCGTCGGCGCCGAGCTCGAAAGGCCGGCCCGCGAGTCCCGGGCGCGCCGTGTCGGCGCGGATCACGCCCTTCAGGTCCACCGCCACCGCCTCGTCCGCGCCCACCTGGCGGCGGCGCCGGTCCAGGGCCACCAAGAGGTTGCGCTGTCCCTGCTGGAAGGATTCCAAGAGGCCGAAGTCATGGGCGAGGGTGTCGGAGAATATCGCGAGCGAGCGGTAGTGCGACTCGAACTGGCCCTGGAACACCCGGCTGCCGGTGGCGAGCTGCTCCGTGAGGCCCTGCTCCGCCTGCGCCTGCACCTTGCGGTAGAGGGTGTAGAGCGTCGCCGACTGGATAGCGAGCAGGAGCCCGAAGACCAGAGCGAAGACCTTGAACTGCAGGCTGTGCATGGCTTTAAAGGGCGCGGCGTCAGAAGCGCAGCCGCACCGCCTCCTCCGTGCCGGCCGCGAGCGTCAGCGTGCGCGCGTGGGCCTCGTCCGTGCCCGGCGCCCGCCACACCCCCAGCGTGTAGCGGCCGGGCTTGAGCCCCGCGAGCCTCAAGTACCCGTCCGAATCTGTCTTGCCGAAATAGGGCGCATCGGTCACGTAGAGGTAGCCCACCATCTCGTCATGTACCTTGCAGCCCAGCACCACCACGCCCGCGCGCGCGGCCGTCACCGCACCGCTGCCGCCCTTGGCGGCGAGATGCAGCGAGAAGGGCAGGGCCGGCGAGAAGGAATAGAGCTCGTGGTCCACGTCGTCCAGGTTGTGGACCGACACCGCGGTGCCCACGGGCACCGCCAGCACCAGGGGCTCGAAGTGCCGGTGCATCAGGTCCAGCGCCGCCGACGCGGGCGGCTGAGCGGTGGCGGGGACATCCATGGGGCGCAGCGTCACCAGCACGTCACGCAGCGGCAGATCGTCGGCGGTGGCGTAGACCGCGATGGCGGCGTGCGGGTCGGTATCGACCACGGCCGTGCTCACCGCGTGGGGCGCGACGAGCGTCGCGCAGGCCGGGAGCAGCAGCGCGGCGGCGGAAAGCGATGCAACCCATCCCAAACGTGTCACAGGGGTATCCCTTAGTCCCGTAACGGAAAGCAGACATCGAAGTTTGCCAGCGGCGGCCCCATCGAGCGCGCCGAGTTACCAGATTGCGCCTTTACCTATTGCTACTCAAGAGTGAGCGGCACTGCCGCCAACGCCCGCGCAGGGCTCGAAGCATAGCTTCGAGCGGGCATGCAGGGCGCATGCCCTGGACCGCAAGCGGAGCGGGTCCGCGGCATGCGCAGCCACCCGCCGCAGCGTGCCAAGCATCCCGATGATGCCTTCGGCTGGCAATCAGGTGAATCCCCCAAAATGCGAGGCGCTCCCGGATCCGGCTTGCGTGGCGGCAGCGGCGCGGGGGTTCACACGTTCGTCACAGGTACGGGGTGGATAGGTCGGTCCGAATATGGAAGTTGCCCGATAGGCACCGGCATCACCTCACTTGAGAATGGCCGACCGGGACAAGCTCCCCAACCCGCGCCTACGGTGGAACCGCCATGACCCCCAGTCCCCATCATCACCGTCGCGGCGCGCCGGCCGTGCCTCGCCCCGTCGAGGCCGGGCCGCCCGCGGTGGCGCATGAAGAGGTGCGCCGCAAGCTCCTGTTCGTGGGCAAGCGGCTGTTCGCCTATTTCGGCTACGCCGAGGCCCCCCTCGCGGACATCGCGCGGGCCGCGGACCTGTCCGAGGAAGAGCTGCTGCAGCATTTCGACGCCAAGCACAAGCTGCTCGCCGCGATCTACGACGAGGAATGGAAGAGCCTGCACCCGCGCATGGAAGACGTGGTGCTCGCCACGCCCGGTGCCGACGACGCCCTGCTCGAGATCCTCGCCGTCATGACCCGCGCCCTCGACAAGGACCGGGACCTGGCCAAGCTCTGGCTCTTCGACGGCTACCGCCAACGGGCCGCCGGCGGGCGCGTCTCGCTGCCCCGGGGTTTCATCGAGTTCTTCGGCCTCATCACCAAGCTCGTGGTGCGCGGCCAGCGGGACCGGGTCTTCGACCGCGAGCTGCGGCCGGGCGTGGCCGCCTCCCTGCTCATCGCCGGCATGGAGGGCCTGGTGCGTGACTGGCTGCTCAGCGAACAGGTCCCCGGCGCCCAGCCCTACTCGGGCTCCCAGCTGATCACCGCCTACAACGCCCTGGTATCTGGTCTGAGACCCTGATCGCCGCGTCCCGTGCGCGTGCTTTCCGATTTCCACCATGGGAAGGAGATCCAAACCCTTCTCCCTCCGGGAGTAAGGGTAGGGGATGAGGGCGATCCCGCGTCCTATCTATATAAGCGTGGCGCCGGCCCGCGATATATCGTCACTGTGATATTCCGTCCCTCCGTTTGCGCCCTCCGCGCCGCCCCGGTAACCTGCCCTGACAGAAAAAATAATGGAAGGGGGAAATCATGGAGGGAGGCAATCTCAACGCCGCGCCTGCGGCGGGTGTATCCGGCGTCGTGTTCCGGCGGCGCATGGCGGCCCTGAACCGGACCGGCCGGCGCCAGGTGTTTCTCCTGTTCGGAGGCGTCGCGACCTTCCTGGTCGGCACCATCCTCTGGCTGCAGTACCAGATCGCCCACCTGCCCCCACGCCATGGAGCGCCGGTCCACCCCCACGCCATGAGCAGCCGTTCGGAAGGGGACCTTTACTTCATGGTCCTCACCCTGCTCCTGGGGGTCATCTACGTCTATCTCATCAGGAGATACGAACGGCTCTACGTGAGTCCCAAGGGCATCCGCTACGTCACCCTCTTCGGCGGATCTTTCGCCTTCCTCGCCTCGCTCTATCCGAGCTGGGAACTCGGTTGGGACGAGCTCGCCGACATCCGTCTCGTGCAGCGGACCGGCGGGCGTGCCACGCGCGGCGCCCAGATGTGGCTCTATGAATTGCAGCCCCGGCAGGGCGCGGTGCGCCGGCTCGGCGCCGCCGCCTGGCGCCTGGACGGCAAGCCGGACGAACTCGACCTCACCATGGGGCAGAACCTCAAGCGCGACCCGGCCATCTTCAAGACCGCCTTCGCCAAGACCGGGCTCTTCCGCCTGCTGGATCTCACCATGCGCGCCCGTAAATCGCAGTTCCCGCAGGCGTTGAGTGAGTAGCACAGCTACGAACGCCCATACATGGATGTATGGGCCAGAGCTTCCCACGTAGGTGAGCGGCATGCCGCGAACGCCCATGCAGGGCTCGAAGCAAAGCTTCGAGCGGGCATACCAGGGATGTATGCCCTGGGCCGCAAGTGGGTTCGAAGCACAGCTTCGAACGGAGCTACGAGACGTAGCTCCTGGGCGCTGGATGCGTAGCGCTGCGGGCATGGGCTGTGTCGCCGGTGAAGCTGGGTTCGCGGTATACCGCGAACGCCTATGCAGGATGCATAGGCTGGACTGGTTTGCGGAGCAGGAAGCACAGCAAAACAGGTAGCCGGGGAGGTGACGAAGTCACCCGATTCTTTATTCTTCAAGATAAAGAAACGCCGCCCCGATCTCTCGTGGCGGCGTTTTCATCGGAGCGGGGTACGGTCTTACTGATTCCCGCCTCCGTCGCCGTCTTGGTCATCATCTCCGCCCTGGCTCTGATCGCCGCGGTGCCGCATGTGATGCATCATCGCCTTGCACTTCTCCATGTTCTGCTCGCAGAACTCGCGGCGCTTCTCCACGTGCGCTTTCACGTCCACGCATTTCTGCGCATTCGCCTGAGTGAGCGACATGTCGCGAACGCCTGTACAGGTACGTACAGGCCAGGCCTTCCCGCCGCACAAGGGTCCGCGTTATACCGCGGACGCCTATGCAGGAAGCATAGGTTGGACTGGTTTGCGGAGCAGGAAGCGCAGCAAAGCAGTGTGGCGGGGGAGGTAGCGTGAGCTACCAAGTGCTTTATTTTCGAGAATGAAAAGCCGCCCTTTCGGGCGGCTTTATTGTTGTTCCGAGACCGAGATTAGGAATTGCCGTTTCCGCCGCCATCCCCACCCTGATCGTCATCCGGGTTCTGGTCAGCTTGGCCACGATGCCGCATGTGATGCATCATCGCCTTGCATTTTTCCTGGTTCTGCTCGCAGAACTCGCGGCGCTTCTCCACATGCGCTTTCACGTCCACGCATTTCTGCGCATTCGCCTGACACCACTGGTCGAACTTGGCGGCGAGCTGCGTGCACTGATCGGGACTGTTGGCGCACATCCCGTGGGGGCCGGCGCTGGTGGCCGCCGCCGGAGCCGGCGTGGCGCCGAAAGCGGCGCTGCAGGCGAGGCCCAGCAGGGCCGTGAACAGAAGGGTCTGGATCTTCATGGGTCTTCGCTCCTTGGCAAACGTGGTTGGGCTACTCACCACTAACGGCGGCATCATGCCGTCGTTGACCCGGCATCAGGGTAACGTTTTGTAAACCGCCGCGCGGCTTGCGCGTGCGACGTTTGTTTGCAGGAAACAGGGGTTAGGCGGGAAGTAGATCGCGCGAGGCCAGCAAAGCTGGATATCGGTAATGAGTTATAGCTTATAGGTTATGGCGCTAAATATAAGCTATAGCTTATAGATATTTTGAGCCTCGCTTAAAGGGGCTTTGAAGGTTCCAGGCCCAAGACTTTCAAAGCTCAGAACGCTTTCAAAGCTTGCATATCCGGCCATTGGGCGAGCTGCAACCAAGCCGTCTCATCCAAGCCGCTCCGGCGCTCTCGGGTTGCGGGCTATGATGCTTGACATATCACGCGTCGCGTTATACCTTGTGCTCCGATGATCCGCTCGTTCCGCAACGCCGATACCGAACGGCTGTTCAATGACCAGGATGCACCGCGGCATCGGTCTATCGAACGAGTCGCGCGCCGTAAGCTCTTATACCTGCATCAGGCGCAGCGACTGGAGGATCTCAGGGTCCCGCCGGGGAACCGGCTCGAAGCCCTGAAAGGCGACCGGAAAGGTCAGCACAGCATCCGCATAAACGACCAATGGCGGATCTGTTTCGTATGGAAGAATGGCGGTGCTTACGAGGTCGAGATAGTGGATTATCACTGAGGTATTACATGGCTGCCAAACACAAACTGCTTGAGCCCATTCATCCGGGCGAGATACTCCTTGAAGAGTTCATGCGCCCACTGGACGTGAGCATCAACCGCCTGGCGCGCGACATTGCCGTCCCACCGGGCCGCATCAGCGCCATCGTCAACGGCAAGCGCGCCATCAGCGCTGACACCGCCCTCAGGCTGGGAAAGTATTTCGGCGTATCACCCGAGATATGGGTCGGTTTGCAGGCGGACTATGACCTGCGCCTGGCTCAGCGCACGGTAGGGGCCGAGGTTGAGAAGCGCGTACACCGTCACGCTGCCTAAGTAAGCAGCGAGTATAGGTCGTGTCGCACGCGCCGCGGTTGGTGCTTAACGCCAAAAAGCTTCGTAAAGCAGCGCCAGGATAATCGGGCCGAAAGCCACCGCCTGGATTCCCACCCGCAGCCGCATCAGCTTGTTGCCTTCCGCCATCGATTCGGCGGTCTCCTTGCCCGTGGCCATGGAACCGATGCCGAAGATCATCACCAGGATCAGAGCGAAGAACGCCAGTTTCACAAGGGGAGCGATAGCGTCCATGAAGCACCCGTGAGCAGCGGCTGTGACCGCCAGGGACGGCGGAAATGCAGGTTTTGCAGGAGCATAAACCTGCCGAACGGGCGCCAGGTACGGCGTCCTGGGCTTTCGGTGTAGCTAGGGACGGCGCAGCCGAAAGAGCCACCCAGGTCTTCGGATCATCATCTTCTGGCTTAGCTTTTCTGTTTCTTTTTCTTCTTGTCTTTAGCTCTCCGCTTCCCCGTGCCAGGGGGGTTCTCAACCGAACGGTGCTTGACCACAGCCGTCCCCTCCGTGCCGGCGTCCGCGACGCGTGTGATATTCAGCGGCCTGCCTGCCACCCGCGTTTTTTTGAGTCCATTGAAGATATCCGCCGGCATGCCCGTCGGCAGGTCCACGGTGCTGTAGTCCTCATAGAGGCGGATGCGGCCGATGTGCCGGCCTTCGATGCCCGCCTCGTTGGCGATGGCCCCCACGATGTTGCCGGGCTTCACGTTGTGGGCGAGGCCCACCTCCAGCCGGAAGGTCTCCATGCCTTCCTCCCGGTGGTCCGCGGCATGCCGCGGACGCCCGTGCAGGAAAGCACGGGCCGGGCCGGCCGGCGAAGCAGGATGCGAAGCCGGGGAGGTGACGTAGTCACCCCGTGTCTTTGGTCCGTTGAACCGCACCGGCGGCTCCGGCTGAGGCTTCAGGAGCAACGGCGTCGAGCCCTGGGCGAGCTTCGCCAGGGCCGCGGCGATCTCCAGCGCCGGCACGTTCTGGGCCTGCTGGTAGCGCTCGATCAGCTCCTGGTAGAGCTGCAGCTCCCCGGCAGCGAGGGTATCGGTGATCTTCTGGTGGAAGCGGGCGATGCGCTTGTCGTTGAT